>NZ_LTCZ01000010.1:0-2100 GCF_001583455.1 Rhodococcus sp. LB1
TGAGCGCCGATGTAGGCGTGTGCTTTGAGTGCCGTGTAGTACTTGGCACCGGGCGCGGGCGCCCGGTACGGGACGTCGAGGATCCAGATCTGCTCCCCGTGCCCTGGGGTGGGTATCAGCGGCTTGGCGCTGGCTCGTCTGGGACTGGAGCGTCGCTGGGTGGTCTTCCGTGCGGCCATGAGTGCAGGTTATTCCCAGAGCGGATCGTCGGGGTCGACGACGTCGTCTGCGGCGGATGCGGTTGCGACCCGTCGCGGCGGCTGGCACCGAGGAATCGCGGGCTGTCGCGGCGGGCGCGGGGCCCGCTGCACGGCGATCATGCACGTCGATAGTCTCCACAACCTCAGGTTCGGCGGACGGTTCCACTGCTCTCGACGCGGCGGTGCGCGCGGTGGCGTGGAGGGCGGCGGCGGGCGATGGAGGCGAGCGTGACGGACGGAACGGACGGACGGGCCGGCCGGCCGGCCGGCCGTGGGTCGACATAAGGACGGGTGTTCACCTATGGCGAGCAACAGTGCGGCCCTTGGTAGCTCCACGAACTGACTGGGCTGATGACCGGCCGAGAAGCCGACGTCGGCGCCACCCAGTTGCGTGCCCCCAACGCCCGCGAGCCTTCCAGTTTGTGTGACACGGCTCTCGACAGCGAGACGAAGGCGGTGTACGGTCAGGATTCTGAATTTAGAATTCTATCTTCTGTAAGGAGTGACATGATCAGGCACGTATTCGCATGGAAGGTCGTTGACAGCCGAGACGGCGGCAAGGTCATCGACATGCTCACCGCGTTCTCGAAGAAGGTCGACGTGGTGCGCTCGTTCGAGATCGGCCCGCACACCGGGGATCCCGGAGATAACGGTGACCCGTGGGACGGGGTGCTGATCACCGACTTCGATGACTGGCAGGGGCTCGAGACCTACTCGCACCACCCGGCTCATGTCGAGCTCGTGGCCGAGCTGCTGCCGTTGGTGAAAGAACGCGCGGTGATCGACTTCGTGCGCGCGGAAGGGAATGGAAAGCTGTGACCATCGATACTGTCTCCACGAACGGCCAGCGTGCCGGGATCCGAGCGGCCACAAGCCCCTACGGCCCTGACGACGAGCGAGGTGCCCTCAATCTGCTCACCCCCGAACGGCAGGCCGCGATCTTCGCACGCGCCGACGCGTCGTCGGTATACGACTTGAGTATCGACTACTACGTCGGCATGCCGAGCTTCCAAGCGGCCGGGGATCCCTCGTACCAGATTTACATGAGCCATACGCCGAACGGCACCGCGGTCGACAACCTCAACGGCGCCGGCGAGCAGGTGAACCGTCACGTCTGCTATTCGGGCGACGTGATCTTCATGTACACCCACACCGGAACTCACATCGATGCGCTGAATCACTTCGGCGTGGACGGAAAGATCTACAACGGCTTCTCCGCGGACGAGCACCTCGGTAGCCGACACTGGATGCGCGGGGGCGCGGAGACGATCCCTCCGATCGTCGCACGCGGCGTCCTGATCGACGTCGCCGGGCTCAAGGGCGTCGACTGTCTGCCGGACTCGTATGCGATCACCATCGAAGATTGCCGAGAGGCACTCGCACGGCAGGGCTTGACCCTCGGCGAAGGGGATGTCGCCTTCATCCGGACCGGTCGGATGCGCTACTGGCCCGAGGGGGCGAAGGTGCTCGGCAACCCACCCGGGCTCGGTCTGGAGGCGGCCCGCTGGCTTACTGCCCAGCGCATCTCGGCGATCGCATCCGACCAGGAGTGCGTCGAGGTCGGCCCGTCGGAGCACGAGGACAACTGGCTGCCCGGACACTGCCACTTCCTCGCCGAGGCTGGAGTCCCGATGATCGAGCTCGTCAACCTCGAGGACCTCGCCCGAGACGGCGTTCACGAGTTCTGCCTGATCGCCGCACCGATCCGGTTGCGAGGAGCTACCGGTTCTCCGCTGCGACCGCTGGCCATGCCCTTGAAGGGGTGAGTGGTATGGATGAGATTCTTCGCATCGCAGTGCTGCAGACGGCTTTCGACGAGCATGAGGACGCCGAGCACCGGCTGAACCGCGTCACCGCACTCGTGCGAGGACAGCGCGGCGCCGATCTGATCGTGTTACCT
>NZ_LTCZ01000011.1:0-40540 GCF_001583455.1 Rhodococcus sp. LB1
TTCATCACGAGCGTGACGTCATCGACCGACGCGTTCTACGGGACGGTTGTTCAACAACTGCGGGAATGGGTGCCGGCAGCACCGAAGCAGAATGAACAACCGCGGCCCGACACCGCAGAATCCGAAGGCGAGTAGCCCATCACATGAGCGGGGTAGGCGGCGCCACTCGAGTGGACAGTCGTGCGAATCCGAGTCTCGGCCGAACTACTCCCGTCCACTGACAGGAGTAAGAGGATGCGCGCAGGTGGCAACCAAAGATGATGAACGCCGCCGTCGTCACAACGCCGTTCTCCCGTTCGTGCACTTCATCATGGATAGAGGTGAGTGATCTATGGCTGTCGAGCGAGAGGTTCACCGGCACGCGTTGAGTATTCATGCGTTCAGGTGTGCCGATAACGATATCTAGGGAGAGAGCCAGTTCGGACGTTACAACCCCGTGTAGCAACTGTCGGGAGCGCAATTAATGTATTGGCGCCCTCGCCGGGCGAGCTGACGTGAGTCTCCTGATGTGGTTTCCGGTCGAGATCGGTTGGTCTAGTTCAGGACTGACGCTGGGTGTTTGGTGTTGTAGCTCCGGCCGTCCATGGATGTCGAGGGGTCCGCGCCACGGGAGATGATCGCCGGCGGTCGGGTAGGACGTCACCATGCGAACTTCGAATCTCAGTCATCACGAGGGATCGGGGGCAAGCTCCGAGTACTTCCACGAAGGCGTCGAGCGCTGATCACCCACGTCGGACCGAGTTTTCGAATGAAACCCTAGGCGAAGTCGTGGCTCGGCAATTTCAGGATCTCGCTACAGGTGTGCTGGAGGTGAGAGCGCATCAACGACTCTGCCCGGTCGCTGTCGCCCGACAGAATCGCAGCTGCGATTTCCTCGTGCTCGGCCATTGAGTAGTCGAATTGGGCCTGGGCTGAACGGAACTGGAGACGAAATGTTTGAGTCTCCAACCGATCGGTCAGCTCGATCAACCGTGGGTTTTCGGTGAGTTCGACAATCACTCGGTGAAACCGAAAGTTCTCGTCCAGGTATCGGGGCTGGTCGTATTGCGCTGCGACTTCGCGAGCCGTGGTCACCGCAGCCTCAAGACGTTCTCGGTGTCCTGGTAGGTCGATGTTGCTTGCCGCCAACCGCGCGCTCATCCCCTCCAGCGCTTCTCGGACCTGGTAGAAGTGCGCAACATCTTCTCGTGTGAGGCGGCGGATGGAGGCGCCACGATGCGGCTCAAGCTTGACGAGACCGTCGCTGCCGAGCTGCGCCAACGCTTCCCGAAGGGCGTTGCGCCCGACTCCTAATTCTCGGGTGAGGTCAGGTTCGATCAACCGCTGCCCCGGAACGAACCGGCCGGACCGGATGCCCTCGCGGATGGCATGAACAGCCCGCTGCACGGCGGTTCCGGGCTGGACCGTCTCGATCGCCATTCAGACCTCCCAGTTGTCAGCCATTCACCGCTGCGCCGGTCGGCGCAGCGAAACTCTTGTTGCTGACATCCAACCATCGTCGCAAACGCCGTCACGCAATCGGCCTAGTTGACAACCTACCAAATCATCCCTAGATTTCGTAGGACGATAGATGAGTCCCAGATCACAGGACGGTGGTCTCTGGCTCTGCACCACAGAGCCAGTGCCTCTCCGGCGAAGTTTTCCCGGGGGTCGGACTGCGACTAATCACAGGAGTGTCATGAGCAGGTTTGAAGAGGGCGCGTCTGCGCTGGTCACCGGAGCAGCGGGGGGGATCGGCCGAGCAATTGCGCGTCGGTTGGCCGCCGAGAATGTCGCGATGACCTTGACGGACGTGGATCCGGCGGGCTTGGCTGCGGTCGCCACTGAGGTCGCCGAACTCGGAGGGAAAGTGGTCACCGAGCCGGGCGACGTGACCGATGCAGGGTTTCGGAAGCAAATTGTCGCTAGGGCAGTCGGCGAGTTCGGCCGACTCGACACCCTTATCAACAACGCCGGAATCATGGTTGGCGGTACCCCCGAATCCATCACGGAGGACTCGTGGGATCACATCTACGGAATCAACGCACGCGCGCCCTTCTTTCTCGTCCAGGAGGCACTGCCGCACCTGATCGAAACCAAGGGCTCGATCGTCAATCAGTCTTCGGTACTCGGATTGCTGGGTATGCCGTCCGGCGCTAGCTATGTCTCATCCAAGGCCGCTGTCGTCGGGCTGACATGGGCACTGGCGGCGGACCTCGCACCCCACGGCGTGCGCGTCAATGTCGTCTGCCCGGGCACCATCGACACCTCCATGCCGTGGACCTACGTGAACGCAGCTTTGGGGTCCGGCCGAGAGGAAGAGGCAGAGGCGTTGCTGGTCGCGCGGCAGCTGATCAAGCGACTGGGCACTCCAGACGAAGTGGCAGCGGTGGTCGTGTTCCTGGCCTCTTCCGACGCGTCCTTCATGACAGGCGCAGCAGTGCCAGTCGACGGCGGTTGGAGCGCATCGTGACAAACATCCAAACGAATGGGAAGTCTGCAGTGAGCACGGACGATCAAACAAAAGCGTCTACCGACGCACCCCTGCTGAACAGCGAGAACGCATTCAAACTCGCAGTCTTCGGCGCCAATGTCAGCGGAGGCTGCGCGGTCACCTCCGTCGAGGGAACCATCGCGGTCGATTGGTCCGAAACAAAACGCATTGCGCAAGCGGCTGACGCGGCCGGCCTCGACGCCATGGTCCCTGTGGCACGGTGGAAGGGCCCAGGCGGAGCCGTCAACTTCAACGACCGCTCGTTCGAGACCTTCACCTGGGCGGCCGCGGTGGCAGCTGTCACCGAACGGCTCCAAGTGCTCGCAACAATCCACGTGCCAACAGCTCATCCGCTCCGTATCGCAAAGGAAATCGCGACGGTTGACCACATCAGCGGAGGACGATTCGGACTGAACATCGTGGCGGGCTGGAACGAACCCGAATTCGCGATGTTCGGAGTTCCCCAGCTTCCACATGACGAGCGATATGCTGTTGCCGCGGAGTGGGTTTCGGTCATCAAGCGTTTGTGGAATGAGGATACCTTCGACTACGAGGGCAAGTACTTTCGCGGAAAGGGCGTGCACTCCTCCCCACGCCCCGTGCAGTCCCCCGGCCCCCTGATCATGAGTGCGGGTGCCAGTGGCGCAGGTCTAGCCTTCGCCGCCGAGCACGCAAACATCAACTTCATCATGGCCGAAGACATTGCTGCCCATGCCGCAAAGGCCGAAATGGCACGGAGGACCGCTCGCGATAAATACAACCGCGAGATCGCCGTAATGGGAATGGGTTACGTCGTCTGCGCCGACACTGAGAAGGAAGCCAAAGCCTACTTCGACTACTACGTCAACCAGAAAGGTGATTGGGAGGGCGCCGCGAAAATGATGGGTGTCGCCGCCACAAATGTCGAGGCGATGGATATGAGTACGAAATCCGCGCTGACGAGCATGGTCGCTGGATATGCCGCCCAGCCTCTGGTTGGGACCCCCGAGCAGATTGCCGACGGAATCCTGAAAATGTCCCGTGCGGGTCTGAATGGTTGCACCCTGAGTTGGGTCAACTACGAGGAAGGTATCGCTCAGTACCGGGAGCAGATTCTGCCCCTCCTCGTTCAAGCGGGACTCAGGTCAGAAATCGTGACCACTGCCGATGCCGACCTCACCGAAAGAGTTGCACTGTGACGACCGTGAACATCTCTCCCTCCAGGCCCTCGCAGCGACTTCGCGACCTTCTGTCCTGCGATCAGATCATCACTTCAAGCGCATAGAACCCCGGAGTCTCCCGTGAATACCTCGACCGACACGACAGCCACCCAGCTCAAGGATGTTATGGCAGGAGTGTGCACACCCGTCGCTGTCGTAACCGCCATGGATGGTGCGCGACCTCATGGCACCACAGTCAGCGCTTTTGCGTCACTGTCGATGACGCCGCCCATGGTCCTTGTCTGTCTCGAGCGTGGGTCCGAGTTACTACGGATCATTCGAGAGACCGAACAGTTCGGAATGAACATCCTCGGTAGCGCGCACTCAGATCTGGCAACGACATTCGCACGCAAAGGTCTCGACAAATTCGACAGCGTGGACTGGGATCTTCGGAGCGGTGTACCGAAACTAGTCGGTACAAGTGGGTGGCTGGCGTGTGCGGTCTCGCAGCTGGTCGACGGCGGTGATCACGTGATCGCGTTCGGTCGAGTGAAAGAGGCGACGGCGGCCGACATCCAGCCACTCACGTATCACAAGCGCAAGTTCGGCACTCACGCACCGCTCGAGTCGGTCCGATGAACGCCTCGCCATCGGCGTTAGTTCAGCACGCCATCGCAGCCCTATCGGCGGGCGGCATGATTATCGTCGTCGATGATGCCGACCGCGAGAATGAAGGCGATCTGGTTATGGCCGCGGAGTTGGTCACGCCCGCGCAGATGGCCTTCATCGTGCGACATACCACCGGGATAGTCTGCGCGGCGATGAACAGCCAGCATGCAGATGCTTTACAACTGCCACTCATGGTGTCCGAGAACACCGACACGCACGGAACCGCCTTCACTATCACTGTCGATCATGCTTGCGTCGGCACAGGCGTCAGCGCCGATGACCGATCATTGACGGTTCGAGCCCTGGCCGACTC
Organism: Rhodococcus sp. LB1; assembly: GCF_001583455.1. Classification (NCBI taxonomy): domain Bacteria; kingdom Bacillati; phylum Actinomycetota; class Actinomycetes; order Mycobacteriales; family Nocardiaceae; genus Rhodococcus; species Rhodococcus sp. LB1. The sequence continues at coordinate 4,595 of NZ_LTCZ01000011.1, forward strand.
CAACAGTGCCCCGGTCGATTTTCACCGGCCGGGGCACGTCTTTCCACTTCGGGCACAGCGGGGCGGCGTCCTGACCCGGCCTGGACATACCGAAGCCGCCGTCGATCTGACGACAATGGCCGGCCTCAGTGGTGTGGGAGTCATCGCGGAGATCGTCGCCGACGACGGCTCGATGCGCCGCGGAGACGACCTACGTGAATTTGCCGACGCTCACGGCCTGCCACTGCTGTCAGTTGCCGATCTGGTCCGATATCGTCGGTCGACTGAACGGACCGTAGCTCAGTTGGCCAGCTCGGCAATTCCGACGCAATTAGGCGACTTCCGAGCTCATGCCTACCGGTCCACATTCGACGGCACCGAGCACCTCGCGTTGGTGATGGGGGACGTCGCGAGTGCCGGACAATCCGAGCAAGGTGTTCTCGTACGGGTGCACAGCGAATGCCTGACCGGCGACGTCATGGGGTCCCTTCGCTGTGACTGTGGAACCCAACTCGCACAATCCCAGGCGGACATTGCCAACGAAGGATGCGGAGTCTTGGTGTACCTACGTGGCCATGAGGGCCGTGGCATCGGACTTGTGAACAAGATCCGAGCCTACGGTCTCCAGGACAAAGGTCTAGACACCGTTGACGCAAACACAGCACAAGGTCTGCCTGCCGACGCCCGCACCTACGACGCCGCGGCACAGATTCTCACCGACTTAGGAGTTCGACGGATTCGTCTGATCTCTAACAATCTCGAAAAGTACCGCAGCCTCAACAACTCTGCCGTCCATGTGGTCGAGCGCGTCGTTCATCCGCCGATCGAAACCCAACACAATCAGCGCTACCTCCGCTCGAAGCGTGATCGGATGGGCCATCTTTTCGACGCAGACCAAGCAATTGCATCCACTATGCCGAGCTAGCGTCGTGCGCACAGCCAGCGCATGCCCGGACGACCTGAAAGAGATACATCAAATGCAAAAACGCCTCGGCTGCTCAGTGATTGGATGCGCTCGTCGGATCTTTCGGAGTATTGCGGTTGTACGCGTCAATGCGCGTTGGGCAGCCATGATCGTGAGCGCACAGGACGAATCCTTCGTGCCTAATGACCGCACAGCACCTCCCTGACCCAGCCCTTGAGTGGGTGGCCCACCGACAGCCATGACTTCTCCAAACAAGCTAGTCCTCACCGCGTAAGGCGGGACGTCGTCAGCGAGCATGGCCTCGGTGAACCCGTGGCCGCGGAGCCTGCGCGTGATCTCGGGCGGCGTCGTCGGCGAGCCAGATCAGGCGGGTGCTGTCGACCGGCCGGCGCAGTGTTGGTCGAGACCGGACAAACCCTATCTCGCCGCCTCGGATACAAGCCACACCACGGACAGAACGCGACTCCCCGTGCTGCCGGATCGACGAAATAGACAAGGACCGTAACGTATGGCCAGGAACATCATCGACAAGGTCTGGGACAGTCACGTGCTGACACAGTCGCCAGACGGCGAGTCCGACCTGTTCTACATCGACTTCCACCTTCTCCACGAGGCGTCGAGCCCGCAGGCTTTCGAAGGGCTCCGCATCGCCGGCAGAACGGTCCGTCGCCCAGACCTGTCATTGGCCACAGAAGACCACGTCGTCTCCACTCGACCGAACCTGCTCGGATCCGGCGACGACAATCCCATCGCCCGGGAGATGGTGTCGGCCCTGCGGAAGAACTGTGCCGAATTCGGTATCGCCCTCCACTCGCTGGGATCAGCTGACCAGGGCATCGTGCACGTAGTCGGCCCTCAACTCGGCATCACGCAACCGGGCATGACGATCGTCTGCGGCGACAGCCACACCAGCACGCACGGCGCGTTCGGGGCGTTGGCGTTCGGCATCGGCACCTCGCAGGTAGAGCACGTCCTGGCCTCTCAGACACTGTGGATGACCAGACCGAAGACCATGGCCGTCACGTTCACCGGAAAGCTCCCGCGCGGTACCACCGCGAAGGACCTCGTATTGCACCTGATCGCCGAGATCGGGACAGGCGGCGCCCAAGGATTCGTGATCGAGTACCGCGGCGAACCGATTCGCGAGTTGAGCATGGAGAGTCGAATGACTCTGTGCAACATGTCTATTGAGGCCGGTGCGCGCGCCGGGCTGATTGCGCCGGACCGAACGACCTATGACTATCTACGCGGTCGTCCCTATGCACCGGTGGGCCACGATTGGACTGAAAGCAAGAACAGCTGGGACCAGTTGCTCACGGACGACGACGCCACCTTCGACCGAGAGGTCACTCTCGACGTCGCCGACTTGGAACCGTTTGTGACGTGGGGGATCAACCCAGGGCAGGCGCTGCCGGTCAGCTCGTCGGTTCCCGACCCCGTCGGGGAGCCAGATGCACGCCGGCGTGAACAGATCACCCGCGCACTGGACTACATGGACCTCACTCCCGGCACACCATTGCGCGACGTCGCCGTCGATGCGGTCTTCATCGGCTCGTGCACCAATGGGCGCCTCGATGATCTGAGAGCGGCAGCGGAGATCCTCCAGGGTCGACGGATCCCCGAGCACGTGACGACGGTAGTTGTCCCCGGATCGGCGGAGGTGAAGCGTCGCGCAGAGTCCGAAGGCCTGGACGTCATCTTCGAGGCGGCCGGCGCGCAGTGGCGCTCTCCTGGCTGTTCGCTGTGCGTGGCAATGAACGACGACTTCCTCGAGCCCGGTACGCGATGCGCCTCGACCTCGAATCGGAACTTCGAAGGCCGACAAGGCAGCGGCGTCCGTACCCATCTTGTCTCTCCGACCACCGCCGCCGCCACCGCAGTGCTCGGCCACCTCGCCTCAGCGAACGACCTGTGACGGAGCCATGCAAAAAGTAACGAGTCACCGCGGAACCGCAATTGCTCTGACCCAGAGCAATATCGACACCGATCAAATCATCCCCGCACGCCATTGCCTGACCACCAAACGAAGCGGATTCGCCCCGCACCTGTTCTCGAGATGGCGACTGGACCCTAATTTCGCCCTCAACGATCCCAACCGCTCGGAAGCCACCGTACTGGTCGGAGGTGCGAACTTCGGGACCGGATCCTCACGCGAACATGCTGTGTGGGCGCTCCAAGATTGGGGCTTCGCCGTCGTCATCGCACCCAGCTTCGGAGACATCTTCTACACCAACTGTGGTCGCGCCGGTCTTCTCCCGATTCGCCTCGCACCGGACTCACACGCCCAATTGGTCGACGATGTGCTCAACGATCCCCAGCTACAGATTCAGGTCGATCTGCTCGAATACAGCGTGGAGTGGTCGGGACGACGCGAACCCCTCCTCATCGATGCCGATCTGCGCCGCCGATTCATCGAGGGATTGGACGATATCGACCTCACGCTCGCATACGACCAGGTCATCGCCGACTTCGAGAAGAAGCATGCGCGCATCCCCATGACGAGGAAGTAGACACCCATGGCAAATACCAAGGCAATACAACTACGCAACCTGCTCGCCGACGACCACAGCATTCTCACCGCCCCCGGCATCTATGACGGACTCAGCGCAGCCCTCGCCCAGCGCAGCGGCTTCGAAGTCGGCTACGTCAGCGGTGGCGCAGCCTCGGTGTCGGTCATCGGCCGCCCTGACCTGGGGATCATGACCGGCTCGGAGATGATCGACCACGTCGGCCGCCTCCAGGGCGCCACCGAAGTGCCCCTCATCGTCGACATCGACACCGGATACGGCAACGAAATCAACATCCGCCACACCGTCGAACGGCTGGCGCAGCGCGGCGTCGCGGCCGTGCAAATCGAAGATCAAACCTTCCCCAAGCGGTGTGGCCACCTGCACGGCAAAGACGTCGTCAGTCGCGCCGACGCCGTCAGTCGCGTGCACGCGGCGTCCAAAGCCCGAGGCGCCGACGAGATGCTGATCATCGCGCGGACCGATGCCATCGCACCTCAAGGCTTGGACGAAGCCATCACCCGAGCACATCTCTACATCGAAGCCGGCGCCGACATCATCTTCGTCGAGGCTCCCGCGTCGCTCGAGGACGTGCGCACCATCGCAGCAGAGGTGACCGCGCCGTTGATGATCAACGTCATTGCCAGCGGCCGCACCCCAGTGCTGAGCGCCGACGAGTACGCCGAGCTGGGCTATAAGATCGCGATCTATCCGGCGCTGACAATCGCAGCAGCGATGGGGGCAATCAACCACGCGCTCACAGAGTTACGCCTACACGGTAAGCCGCCGGCAGCGGCCAGCCCCAAGGAACTTTTCAGTGCTGTCGGTTTGGACGACTGGCTGAGCAGGGCCGGCGCCGAGGTGTCCGAACTAGAGCAGTCCCGCGTCTCACCGTTGGCGCACTGAGACCTCGCAGAGTCATCACCTCAATCGAAACGGAACTTCCGCCATGACATTTTCGAGCCCTTTTCCCGACGTCGAGATCCCGGACCTCAGTGTCTACGACTTCCTTTTCGGCTCAATCGCCGATGAGGATCTCGATCGGGTCGCACTGGTCGACCCGAAGTCGGCGGCGGAGACGAGCTACCGTCAACTGATCGGTCAGATCGACGCCGCCGCCGGGGCTCTGGCCGCGCGGGGGATCGAGGTCGGCGACGTGGTCGGAATCTTGTCGCCGAACAACCGGGAGTTCGCCACGGTGCTCCACGGCATCCTGAGAGCCGGCGGCACCGCGACGACAATCAACGCCCTGTTCACGGCCACGGAGATCGCCAAGCAACTGACCGACTCGAAGGCGAAGATGCTGGTGACCATCTCCTCGATGGCCGACCAGGCCGCCGCCGCGGCACACCAGGTTGGCATCCCGGACGAGAACCTCATCATCCTCGACGGTGTGGGACAGGGAAAGTCGAATCATCCTAATTTCGTCGATCTGCTGGAGCCCAAGTTGGCCGTGCCGGAGGTGACCATCGATCCCGCCCTACACATCGCGGTACTGCCCTACAGTTCGGGCACCACCGGCGACCCGAAGGGCGTGGCCCTGAGCCACCGGAACCTGGTCGCCAACGTGGCCCAGATCAAGCCGCTGCAGGGCATGACACCGGACGATGTGGTGATCGCAGTGTTGCCGTTCTTCCACATCTACGGCATGACGATGTTGTTGAACGCTGCGCTTCACAGCCGGGCGCGGCTGGTGATCATGCCCAAGTTCGATCTGGTCGAGTTCCTGGAGAACATCCAGAAGTTCCAGGTCACGGCGGCCTACATCGCGCCACCGGTGGCGGTGGCGCTGGCCAAGCACCCGATCGTCGACGACTACGACCTCTCCTCGTTGCACACGATGATGTCGGGAGCCGCGCCGCTCGACGACGAGCTGGGCAAGGCGGTCGCGACACGGTTGGATCTGCACATGGTGCAGGGCTACGGCATGAGCGAGTTGTCGCCGGTCAGCCACCTCATCCCGTTCGACACCCCCGCCATTCTCGGTCGTGAGGATCCGCCATTGTCGTCGACCGGGTGGGCGATCCCCAACTCTGAGAACAAGATCGTCGACCCGGCCACCGGCGAGGAGGTCGCGATACCGGCCGAGGGACTGTCGCAGCGGGGTGAGCTGTGGATCAAGGGACCGAACGTGATGCTCGGGTACCTCAACAACGCGCAGGCCACCGCCGACACCATCGACGCCGACGGCTTTTTGCACACCGGTGACCTCGCACAGGTCGATACCGGCGGTGTGGTCTACATCGTAGATCGGCTCAAAGAGCTCATCAAGTACAAGGGCTACCAGGTGCCACCGGCCGAGCTCGAGGCGTTGCTGCTGACCAATCCCAAGATCGCCGACGTCGCAGTGATCGGCGTGATCGAGCAGGAGACCGGCGAGGAGATTCCCAAGGCCTTCGTCGTCAAACAACCCGACACCGACCTGACCGAATGCGAGGTCATCGACTTCGTCGCCGACCAGGTCGCCCCGCACAAGAAGGTGCGGGCGGTCGAGTTCATCGACCTGATCCCGAAATCAGCCTCCGGCAAGATTCTTCGCAAAGATCTCCGAAAAACCGGCCCCGCCCTGTGATCGACGACGTGCGGAGGAGGTCAACTCCCAGACACCAGCGACGACGACGTCCACCCGTTCAACCTCGCACGTGCACACCGAGCGAGCGCAAGCCCGTCCGCACGCGAACAAAGAGCGACCTGAACTGGGCAATCCGGCCCGAGAAGATTGAAAACTCGAAGTTCACAAAGCCCGCCGAGGTATCGATTTCGCCCTGGTCCGGCAGACGGCGGCACGGCCACGGAGTTCGGCAACCGGGACTACACACGGCCGCGGAAGACCTGGCCTCGAAGTACCACTCAGAAGAGAAAGAGACACGATCATGACGTCACCCAGTTTCGCCACCAACACCATCACCCTCCGCGCGGCCAACGCGGCGATCGAAGCCGGTCTGCAGAAGGCACAAGAGCTGGGACTGGCCGTGACCATTGCGGTCACCGACCCGAACGGCGTACTCAAGGCCTACCAACGGATGGAGGGTGCATCGGTGCTGTCCACCGACATCGCAGTTCGCAAGGCACGCACCGCGGCCACCTCCGGATTCAACACCGGAGCACTCTTCGACTTCATCAAGACCGACCCGGCGCTGCTCCATGGCATGACGAACGTTCCGGATTACGCCGTCTTCGGCGGCGGCGAGCAGATCAGCCATCCCGAACTCGGCGTGATCGGCGCGGTCGGCGTCAGCGGGGCCCACTACAGCGAAGATGAGCAGATCGCGCTCGCAGCCGTGGAGTCCGTGCTCACCGCATGAGAGCGACGGGACCGCGGTCCGGCGCATCTCGGCGGGGTCGTCGCCGGCGATATCCTTGAGAGCACGCCATCGAGAGGTGAGTCCATGATTGCATCTGCGCTGGTCGCGCCGTCGGGACCAGCGCACGGGAACCACGAGCCGGCGGAGTGAGTAGACCGTCCTGATGGGTGAAGGTGATCCGCTCGACACTCAGCGGTACTCGCCGACGCCGGCCGCGGAGTTGGCAGGCACCGGCTTCGACGACGCCCAGGAGATCGGCCGCGGCGGTTTCGGCGTGGTCTACCGCTGTACCCAGTCGGACCTGGATCGCACCGTGGCCGTCAAGGTCCTCACCGTCGAACTCGACGAGGAGAACCGGGCCCGGTTCTTTCGGGAGCAGCAGGCGATGGGCCGACTCACCGGGCACCCGAACATCGTCAACATTCTGCAGGTCGGCGCCACCGACAGCGGCCTCCCCTACATCGTCATGCCCTATCACCCGCAGGATTCGCTGGAGGCCCGAGTACGGAAGGACGGTCCGCTGACCCTGGATCAGGTGCTTCGGTTGGGGGTGAAGATGGCCGGTNCCCGCGAACATCCTGCTCACTGATTACGGCGAGCCGGAGTTGGCCGACTTCGGTATCGCGCACATCAGCGGTGGCTTCGAGACCGCCACCGGTGCCGTCACCGGGTCGCCGGCGTACACCGCGCCGGAAGTCCTCGGCGGTGAACCACCGAGCCCGGCAGCCGATGTCTACGGCCTGGGCGCCACCTTGTTCAGTGCCATCACCGGGCATGCCGCGTTCGAACGCCGCAGCGGCGAACAGGTGGTCGCCCAGTTCCTGCGGATCACCACACAGGAGATGCCCGAGCTGCGTGAGCACGGGATCCCCGACGACGTGTCCGACACGATCGCCCGGGCGATGTCCCGTGAGCCCGGTCAGCGACCGGCCACCGCTGCAGACTTCGGCGAACAGCTAGGCGGGCTGCAACGCGACCACGGCTTCCCGGTCGATGAAATGGCCCTCCGCGACGGGCCCGGCGCAGCGACCAGCGGCCGACCACCACCGTCAGGCGTTCGGCACCCTTCCGCAGATCTTGCCCCTCGGAGTACTACCGGCAACCTTCCCCTGGAACTGACCAGTTTCGTCGGCCGCCGGCACGAACTCACCGAGACGAAGCGCCTGCTGGCCGGGTCCCGGCTGGTGACCTTGACGGGGATCGGAGGTGTCGGCAAGACGCGGCTGGCGATGCGGATCGCCGCCGCGGTGAAACGCGAGTACGCGGACGGCGTTCGGTTGGTCGAGTTGGAGGAGCTGCGAGACGGGTCGTTACTGGTGGAAGGCGTAGCCGCCGCAGTGGGAGTACGAGACCAGTCGACGAGGCCGCTACGGGAGGTGCTGATCGAGTTCCTCGTGTCGCGGGAAGTGCTGCTGGTTCTTGACAACTGCGAGCACATGGTGGACGCGGTCGCGGAGTTGGTCGAGACCCTGCTGCGCGTGTGTCCGCGCTTGCGGATCCTGGCCACCAGCCGCGAACCCCTGGTCATCGGCGGGGAGGCGGTGCTGCGAGTTCCTACGCTGGGCGTCCCCGATCCCGAGCGCACGCCCCCGCTGCGGGGGTTACCCAAATACGATGCGGTCACCCTGTTTACTGAACGCGCCGCTACCGCCGTTCCGGAATTCGCGCTCACCGAGGAGAACGCGGCGGCGGTGGCGGGGATCTGCCACCGCCTCGACGGATTGCCGCTGCCAATCGAACTGGCCGCGGCCCGATTGCGGGCGATGTCGCCCGAGCAGATATTCGAGAGGCTGGCCGACCGCTACGCCCTGCTGACCCGCGGCAGTCGCGGTGCGCCGACCCGGCAACAGACCCTGCGGTTGTGCATCGACTGGAGCTTCGAGTTATGCACCGCGGGTGAACAACTGGTGTGGGGGCGGATGGCGGTATTCGCGGGAAGCTTCGAACTCGACGCCGCAGAGCAGGTGTGTGGAGCAGACCTGCCCCCGGACGATCTGCTCGACACGCTGACCTCGTTGGTGGAGAAGTCGATCCTGATTCGGGAGGAGCACGGGTCGGTGGTGCGCTTCCGGATGCTCGAGACCCTCCGCGACTACGGCTTCGAGAAACTCCAGCAGAGCGGTAAGGACATCGCACTACGACGTCGTCATCGGGACTGGTACCTAGCGTTGGCGATCGAAGCCGAGGCCGAGTGGATCAGCGCCCGCCAACTCGACTGGATCGCCCGGCTGAAGCGGGAACAACCGAACCTCCGCGAGGCCCTCGAATTCAGCATCCACGACGACCCCGCCGGCGGACTGCGCACCGCGACCGCAATGTACGTGTTCTGGGCCTCCCAGGGCCTCTATAGCGAGGGTCGGCGTTGGCTTGGCCAACTACTGGCCCGTCAAAGCGGCCTCCCCACTCTCGACTGGGTCAAGGGGCTCTACAGCGCCAGCGTGATGGCCAACGTTCAGGGTGATTTCCACACCTCGGCCACGCTCGTAGAAGAGGGCCGCGTACTGACCGCGCAGACCGGCGACCCCATGATGCGCGCTCTCATCGCCGACGCCGACGGCATGCTGGCCCTCTACAGCGGTGAGCCCGCCCGCGCGTACCCTCACCTCGAAACCGCACTCGCCGAGTTCAGCGAACGGGGGGAACGCACACTCGAAACCAACGTCCTGTACTCGTTGGGATGGGCCTATGGATTGTCTGGCCTGAGAAAGGAGTCCATCAAGTGCCACGAGCGGGTGCTCGCCATCACACACAGGCACGGTGAGAAGGCGTATCGGTCGCACTCGCTGTGGGCTTTGGGAATTGCGGTGTGGCGTCAGGGCGATGCCAATCGCGCAGTGCGGCTCCTCGACGAATCGTTGACCCTGACCAGGCAAGTGCACAGTCCGCGGATCGCCGCGACATGCCTCGAGGCGCTGGCCTGGATCGCATGCGAACAGCGCGACCACACACGCGCCGCCGTGCTGATGGGGGCGGCCGCAGAACTGGCGCGATCTGCAGGTAGCCCCCCGGTGGCGTTCTCGGAGCTCCGTGTCTACCACCAGGAATGCGATCAGAGAGCGCGTCGGCGAGTAGGAGACGAAGCATTCGACGCCGCCCACCGCAAAGGCGAACAGCTCGGCTTCGACGCGGCCATCGCCTACGCCCTCCATGAGCAACCGCCCGCCGCCGCTACACGCGCCACCGACGCGTTGACACGGCTGACCAAGCGGGAACGCCAAGTCGCTCAGCTGATCGCCGAAGGCCTGACCAATCAGGCCATCGCCGACCGACTGGTGATCTCACCCCGCACTGCCCAAGGACACGTTGAGCACATCCTGGCCAAACTGGGTTTCACCTCCCGGACACAGGTCGCAGCCTGGGTCGTCGAGCAAGCGCATGACTAGCCGACCGTGCCCAGACCGCCACGACAGGGCGACCGAGAATGCGGTTTGAGGTGATCTCGGCCGGTGAGGGGCGATCCCGTCGCCCGGACGGCAGCATCGGCCGGCGGATGATCGTGCAGCTGCGGGGCATCACCGAGAAATGAGGGGAACGAGAATGGGACTGTTCACCGACGATAAGGGCCGACCCGAGCTGGTCGTGCACGCGGACATCAAGCGGGGACGCGCGCACTTCCTGCCCGTCGACGACCAACCCGAGAGCGAACCCGAAGAGACACCGAAGAGACACCGAAGCAACGCGCCCGCCGGGAGCTGAAGAAACGGATGACCGCCGAGCGGCTCGTGAAACAGAATCCGAAGGCACCAACCCTGAGAAGGGGTGAACGCCTCCGGCTCATCTGTGCATCCGCAGTGTCCAGACTCTAGCCCATTCTTGCCCACGAACTAGACAGCCCGCGTTGTTCGCGCGGCCCCGGCGCCGCGAGCAGAGGATCGGGGGACGTGTCATCACCCGTGGTGAAAGCCGCATTCCGTAGTGGTCGGTGCGGCGGTCAGGAAGGGCCGAGCCACTCGTGGATCGGCTTCCCACCCGCACCCGGAGCTGCGGACAACTCGCCGGCCAGCTCGAGCGCTCGCTCGTGGGTCTCGACGTCGATCACCATCCAGCCGGCGATCACGTCCTTGGTCTCCGCGAACGGGCCATCGGTGACCGGCGGCCGGCCCTCGCCGTCGTAGCGGACGAACATGCCCTCCGGGGAGAGTGCCTGACTGTCGACGAACTCGCCGGTGCCCTCGAGCCGGGCGGCGAAGTCGTTCATGTACTGCACGTGAGCGGAGATCTCCTCCGACGTCCACTGGTCCATAGGCACGTCGTTGACCGATGCCGGCGCGCCACGGTAGTGCTTGAGCAGAAGGTACTTGGACATCATGTTCTCCCTTGGTGCGGTGCGGCCCATTTGCGGCCGTGTTCGCTCGGGGGCGCCCGTGGCGGTCCGTGTGAGGCGATGACGGGGCGTGCCGGGAGATCGTGCGGTTAGCGTCGAACCCCTCTTCTGTGGCGAGATTCATTGCACTTGTCCGGGATTGGGTGTTCTCCCGTCAGAGCCTCGATGACGCCGATGAGATCTGCCTCTGACAGGCTTTGCCGGTTGAGCGCCGCCGCTTGCTTCCGTTCCGAAGGGGTCTTGCGCTGGGTCGGGGGAGTAGGTGTGTTCATGGATCCTCGATGTGGGTTGGGGAGCGCGACCGGGCAGCACTGAGCTGCCGATTAGAGGTCTCTGCCGACCGTTTCCGGACAGCGAACCAGATGGAGACGTCACCTGCCGTCCCGGAGGAAGCATCCATGCAGCCTGCTTCCCGTCAGACGACTACGCAGGCCGAAAAGAGGATTGGAGGTGTGGGGTGGTGACTTCAGGCTGGTGGCAACGACCCTTGTGTGGTCGCCCCGTCCCAATTCGGAGACGGGCGCAACCAGGCTCGCCGGGAGGCGTTCGGGGCTCGCGTCATGCAATGGTTGAAGCGAATCTGAGATCTGGGATCCGCTCCGGACGCTGAAGGGCGCGTTCCGTGAAAGCCGACAAGCGGCGACGGCCACGACCGATGCGAGCAAGGCGAAAACGACAGCGATGTCCTCGCCTCCCATGCATGTTACCCATGCGGATAGATCTTGTCCCCGTCGACATCGGCCAGGCGGAAAGGTGCGGATCGGCGTTGGCGGCTAGGAAGTCGTCCCAGGCATGGACGATCAGGTCGTACAACTCTGAATGCAGGAACCCTTCGGGCACCAGGCCGTGATCGACCATGCTGAGGCCCGCACCCCTCGGCGCGATCTGCTTCGCCCGGTCGTGCCAGGGCGACGACGGGAGCCCGGCGTATCCGGGCACCAGGCCGGTCTCGTTCGCAGTTGGATACGACGGGAATCGACTTCGATGACCGTCGCACCCAAAGCCGTCGGGTCCTCGGCCGCTTTTTCCCGCAACGCGATGATCCAGGCACGGGTCTCGATCGGCTCGGCGGCGCCGGGGTCCTTGTTGATGTACATCCTCGGGACACCGAGCCGTGTACCTTGCAGCGCGCCGGGGTCGAGAAGAGCTGCCGGTAGTCGGCCAGTTCCACGCGCACAGCGTTGAGCACGTAAAGAGTAGGTCTGCGATGCGCTCGGGAGGTGACGATGCATGGTTCGCCGATCGATACCGAGGCTGCGCGCCAGGACGAGAGGTGCACCTAGGGTTAAGGTTCCGGTCAAGTGATGGTGATGCCGCCGTCGACAACTATCGTCTGTCCGGTGACGTAACCGCCCGCCTCGGATGCAAGCCACACCACCGTACTCGCCAACTCTTCTGGTTCGCCGGTTCGTCCGAGGAGCATGCGTCTTTCCAGTTGTTCGATGTGGCTCTCTGGGTATTTCCAGCTGATGGCATCTGTGAAGAAGCCCGGCGCAATTGCATTGACGCGAATCCCTTTTCGGCTACCCCATTGTTGCGCGAGGTCTCGGGTGACCCCGGCGATGGCAGCCTTGCTCGCGCTGTAGGCAGCTTGCGGCATGCCCGTGTTCGTGATTCCCAGAATGCTCGAGATGTTCACTATCGAGCTCCCCGGTTGCATCACCCGCCCGCATGCCTGTGCCGCCCAGTAGGAACCGTGTAGGTTCACATCGATCACGGATCGGAACTCGTGAACGCTCTCGCCGATCGCAGGTCCCACGGTCACGAGTTCGGCGTTGTTGACCAGGACATCGACCCTCCCGAACTTGTCGAGTGTCGCTTCGACCAGAGCAGTGCAGCGGCTCGGATCCGTGATGTCGGTCGGAACCGTCAGCACACGTCGACCTGAACGGCGGACGATGTCGGCCGCTTCGTGGAGTCCGTTCGTGCGAGGGGCGGCAAGGACCACGTCTGCACCCGCTTCGGCCAGTCCTTTGGCCAGGGCCGCGCCTAGCACTGATGAAGCATCGGTGACGATCGCGACGCGGTCGTCGAGGCGAAATCTGTCGAGGATAGTCATCAGTCTGCGCTCCCGCGGATCAGAACCACGCGGGGTTCATGTCGAGTGTCGTTCTGTCCAAGCTCGCCAACAACTCGACCTGCGGTCCGACCTTTGGTAGTTCGTAGGCGTAGAAGTACCGGGCCGCTTGCCGTTTGCCATCATAGAAGTTGCCGGCCTGACCATCCGCGGCGATGACTTGCTCCAGCCACATCCATGCGATGACGGTGTGGCCGACGGCTTCCAGGTAGATGGTTGAATTGGCGAGTGCAAGGGAGGGGTCACCTGATTCCCAGAGCGTGGATGTCAGGTCCACTATTCGGCTCCAGGTAGAGGTCAGTTCGGTCGCATATCGCTCGGCGTCATGGCCTATCGCCTGTGCTCGTTGCACGCTCGCCGCGATCTTCGAGTCCAGTAGCTTCAGTCCAGCGCCGTCCTGCATTGTGACCTTGCGGCCGAGCAGGTCGAGGCCCTGTATTCCGTGAGTACCCTCATGGATCGGATTCAGCCTGTTGTCGCGGTAGTACTGTTCGACGTCGTAGTCCCGTGTGTAGCCGTAGCCTCCGTGAACTTGTATGGCGAGGTTGTTCGCCTCCAGGCACCATTGTGACGGCCAGCTTTTTGCGATCGGGGTCAATACATCGAGCAGTAGCGTCGCGTTGGACGCATCTGCCTCGTTGTCGGCGCTGTCGTGTTCGTCCACTAAGAAGGAGCAGTACAAGCCGAGTGCAAGCGCTCCTTCCACGTAGGACTTCTGCGCCAGCAGCATGCGGCGCACATCGGCGTGTTCTACCAGGGCGACTGGAGGTGAGGACGGATCTTTCGCGCCCAGTGCTTGGCCCTGTGTCCGCACCTTCGCGTACTCGACCGACTTCAGGTAGCCGACGTAGCCTAGGGCGATGGCCACGAACCCGACTCCGATCCGCGCCTCGTTCATCATGTGGAACATAAAGCTCAGCCCACGATGTTCTTCGCCGACGAGAAAACCGATCGCCCCGGCGTCGCCTTCCGGCCGATGCGTGCCGTCACCGAAGGCAAGGAGCGTGTTGGTGGTTCCGCGAAAGCCCATCTTGTGATTCAGGCCGGTCAGCGTCACATCGTTGCGGATGCCGGGTTCTCCGTCCGGGCCGGGTAAGAATTTCGGGACAATGAACAGCGAAATCCCTTTCACCCCAGACCCGCCGCCGGGAACCTTTGCCAGGACGAGATGGATGATGTTCTCGGTCAGCTCGTGGTCGCCGGCGGAGATCCACATCTTGGTACCGGTGAGTCTGTACCGGCCGTCGTCCTGTTTCACGGCACGAGTGGTGATGTCGGCCAACGATGAGCCGGCCTGTGGCTCCGACAGGCACATGGTTCCGAAGTATCTGCCCTCGATCATCGGGCGGACGTAGTCGTCTATCTGCTGGTCGGTGCCGTGGGTCGAAATCAGATTAGCATTTGCGATGGTGAGGAACGGGTACGACGAGGTCGAGGCGTTCGCGGCCTGAAACCACGCCATCGCAGCGCGGGACACAGTCGTCGGCAACTGCATGCCTCCGACGCGCTTGTCGAACTGTCCGGCCAGTAGTCCAGCTGCGGAGTAGATGTCGAGAGCCTGTTTGATCTCCGCGATCATCTCTATCGAACCGTCTGGCGACATGGTCGGCTCGTTCGCGTCGGACTTCTTGTTGTGTGGCGCGAAATGTTTGTGGGCGATGTCCGCGCTGAGTTCGAGCACCGCGGCGAATGTGTCCTTCGAGTGCTCGGAGAACCGTTCGCGAGTTGTCAGCGAAACTACATCAAGCCACTCGTACAGCAAGAAGTCCAAGTCGCGTTGTGACAGTACGTCGGTCATCGGGATCTCCGATTCCTGTAGTCCGTCACATCGACACCCCGCCGTCGACGGGTAGCACGACGCCTGTGATGTACGCGGCTTCCTCGGATGCGAGGAAGCAGATGGCGTCGGCCATCTCGGATGGGTCTGCGAGCCGGGCGATCGGACCGGTGAGCTCGGAGAGCTTCTCGTCCGGGATCGTGGCGGTCATGCGTGTGGCTGCATTGGGCGAGATCGCATTGACCGTAACTCCGAAGGCAGCCAACTCTTTTGCAGCAGTCTTGGTGAATCCGATGATTCCTGCCTTCGCTGTTGCGTAGTTCGCCTGTCCGCGGTTGCCTCGGAGTCCGGTGTACGACGTGATATTGATGATGCGCCCGAATTCCTGCTTGCGGAAGTGGGGGACCGCTGCGCGGGTAAACCGAAAAGTGCCTCCCGCGTGTACCTGCAGGACCTGGTTCCAGTCGTCGTCGGTGAGCTTCCACAGGACTTTGTCGCGCAGGATTCCTGCGTTGTTGACGACGATGTCGACGCGGCCGGTCTCGGCGACGACGGTCGAAATGACGTGTTCGACATTGTCGGTATCGCTGACGTCCGCTGGGATCCCGATTGCACCGACGTCTGCGGCCGATTTGGCAAGTTCGTCCTTGTCGAAGTCGACCATGAACACGGTCGCTTGTGCCTCTACGAAATGTCTCGCGATCGCCTGTCCGATGCCGCGGGCCGCGCCGGTGACGATGACGGATTTGCCTGTGAAGTCGTACGTGATGTTGCCCATTGCATTTCTGCTTTCGGTTCAGTGTTGTCCGGCCGTTGTCACGACAGGCGTTCGAGAATCATGGCCATTCCTTGGCCGCCGCCGACGCACATCGTCTCCAGGCCGAACTGCTTGTCGTGAAATTCCAGCGAGTTCATCAGCGTCGTGGCGATACGGGCGCCGGTCATGCCGAATGGGTGACCGAGCGCGATCGCGCCTCCGTTGATATTCAGTCGGTCGTCGTCGATGCCGAGTTCGCGAGCCGACGGAATGACTTGAGCCGCAAACGCTTCGTTAATTTCCGCCAAGTCGATATCGCCGATGCTCATGCCGGCGATGTCGAGTGCGCGCCGTGTCGCTTCGACGGGTCCCAGACCCATGATCTCGGGTGAGAGTCCCGACACGCCGGTCGACACGATGCGGGCCAGGGGGGTGAGTCCGAGCTCCTTCGCCTTCGCGTCCGACATGATGACCAGTGCTGCCGCGCCGTCGTTGAGCGGGCAGGCGTTGGCTGCGGTGACGGTTCCGTTCGGGCGGAATGCCGGCTTCAGCGTGCTGACGACGTCGTACGTCGTTCCGGGCCTGGGGCAGTCGTCAGTGCTGACAACGGTGCCGTCAGGGAGGGTGACGGGTGTGATCTCGCGGGCGAAGAAGCCCTGCTCGATCGCGGCCTCGGCCCGATTGTGGCTGCGGACGCCGAATTCGTCTTGTTCTCGGCGTGACACCCCACTGTATTCTGCGACGTTCTCGGCAGTGTGTCCCATGGTGATGTACAGATCGGGAAGTGCCCCGGTTGTTCGCGGGTCCACCCACGTGTCCTGGGACCCAGCAGCACGTCGTTCGGTGAGGGACTCCGCGTCGGAGAACACCGTGTTGTGCGTCTCGGGGTTCTCGTCGGCCATACCCTTGTTGAAACGGCTGACAGTTTCGACTCCGGCAGAAATGAAGATATTTCCCTCGCCTGCCTTGATCGCGTGCAGCGCCATCCGGGTGGTCTGAAGGCTCGACGAACAGTAGCGGTTCACGGTGACGCCCGGTAGATGGTCCATACCGGCGAGAACACCCACTGCCCGTCCGAGATTGTATCCACTCTCGCCGGCGGGCTGAGCCGTGCCAAGCATGAGGTCGTTCACCGTTCGGGGATCGACCTCGGGCACCTTTCCCAATGCGGCGAGCACCATCTGTGCTGCCAGGTCATCGGGGCGCATCTCTCGGAGTGAACCCTTGACTGCGCGACCGATCGGGGACCGGGCGGTCGCGACGATAACTGCTTCAGGCATAAACTTCGTCCGTTCATGTTGTCGACTAGTGGGTCGAATATTCGATCAGCGGGTCTACTCATCGCAGTATGGCTGCGCCGGACGTAGCGGTCAAGTTGGCCTGTCATGTGCCAATTGCGCGTGCTTACGCAACGGCCGCAGGCGAATACGCGGACCTAGGCGTGCGGAAGGGCCGCTCGTCCAGCGGGGTTCGACACGTTCGACTCGACCTCGAACACCGAATTTGCAGTGTGCATCGGCTCGACTGGTCTACTTCCGCAGGCCTGCGTCCTGCCCTGCGGACGACGAGAACAGGTGCGTCTCGGACAGGTGCACACCGGCGTACAGCGGGGGGAGGCGCGTGTGAGTCATGCGCGGCCGACGACTGCGGGCCCATGGTCGACTGCCGCCTCGGCCCCCACGCGGCATCAGTCACGTCGGCGGAGATGTCCCGGGTCGGGCCGTGCAGTGTGGCTGCACCCCGGTGCCGCCCCGACCGTCACCGCTTCGCGTGCCGGTCGTCGCGTCATCAGCCCGAATGGCACCCTGATCAACTCGCCGGTCCGTCGAAAAGCGCGCCGAGACCGAAGCGCGCAGAAGACCAGTGGAGTACCTCGACGAAGTTAATC
This sequence comes from Rhodococcus sp. LB1, assembly GCF_001583455.1. Classification (NCBI taxonomy): domain Bacteria; kingdom Bacillati; phylum Actinomycetota; class Actinomycetes; order Mycobacteriales; family Nocardiaceae; genus Rhodococcus; species Rhodococcus sp. LB1. The sequence continues at coordinate 22,134 of NZ_LTCZ01000011.1, forward strand.
GAGACGACACGCGAAAAATTGACGCGTCGAATTTTACCGATTCTTCAGCACGTGTTCGAGTTGGCTTGTGTGATGCCGTATCTCGCGCGCGTGGTAGGCAAGCGCCGCATCCACGCCTTGGACGTCTTCGGGCCAGCCGGCGGACACCGTCGACGTGGTCGTCATGACTCCGCGCAGAATCAGGTGGGCGAAGGTCTCGGCGATTTCGTCAGCGGTTTTGCCGTCTTCACCCGGGCGATACCACTTCCAGATCCAATTGCACATGCCGTCGATTGCGAATGCTGCCAGGGTTTCATCGATTGGTTCGAAGATGCGTGCCTCTACGCCCTCTCGAATGATTTGCCGGACCAGCACATCGTGCTCGCGCTTGGCTGCCCGGAACTCGTCGCGGACGTCGTCGGGAAGTTCACTTTCTTCGCGAAAAGTCAGTGAGTAGAGGTCCAGGTGATCGACCAGGGAGTTGAGGTGGAAACGAATGAAAGCGGTGAGCTTGGTAGCTGCGTCGACATCCGATGCGGCGATCACCCGGGCTTTCTCGACCTCACCCCTTGCCCAGTCCCCGAAAACGTGCCGGAGAAGGTCGTCCCGGTTTTCGTAGTAGTGGTAGATGGAGGCCTTCGACAGCCCGACCTCCGCAGCGACTTCCTGCATGGTGACGCCGTTGATCCCCCGGGCCTGGAAGAGTCGGGCCGCACCCTCTGTGATGCGTTCACGCATCACGGAATTGCGAACCGAACCACCGGCGCTTTTTACCGCCGCCGCGTCCGCACGATCAGAAGCCGTTGTCATAGCTTCCGAGGATAGACACCGCGGCAACCAAGCCGGTACCGGTGGGCACCGCAATCAGTGTGACGTCGGCGGCAGCACCCTGGTGCCCCGCTGTTCACGCATGCTCGATCAGTTCGAGCTGCACGCCGTTGAGCGCCCGGGGGTGGTAAAAGTTGACCGCCCCGAAATCTCCTCGGACAGCCTCGTCGAGCAGGGGCGACAATCCCTGCTGCTTCAGCTCGTCCGTGGCGATATCGAGGTCGTCTACCTTCGCGGAGAAGAGAAAGACGCCCTCGCCGTGGCGCTCGAGAAAGCGTGCCACCGAAGTGCCCTCCTGGGTCGTGGCGATCAGGCTGATGATGAAGCCCCCCACGTCGAGCTTCGTGCCCTCGAGGCCGGGGAAGGCAAATCCGTCGGGGCCGACGTGCTCACCTCGGACATCGAACAAGCGTTCGTAGCGCTCGGTTGCGGACGGTAGGTCGCGGACGGCGATGTTGATTCCGTTGACTGCGATACTCATCTTCTTCTCCTGTTATGTGGGTGCGTATTTAGTTGTCGCGCCGGGCATCTGCTCGGCGAACTCGCCGCGGTGGGCGTGCAATGTTAAGTGGGCGCGTGCAGGAAGCTGACCTTCAACGGTCTGCTCCAAGACACTACCGACCCGAGGGTCAGTAATTCAAGGATGCGGTCGGATTTGTTCGGTGGGCTCACGGCGACGGATCTGTGTGACACCTACGCAAGGCCGCCCTCAGTGGGGTCGATGCGGCTGGTGTCCGGGGTCGAACCGAGCGCCGCTGTGGCACCAATCGCCGGGAGTCCTGGAATGCGCGCCAGAAGAATGGTACAACTTTATTCGACTATTAGGTCAGGTTTCCAACCCGTAGGTTGGTTCGGTCGCGTGCCGGGGCGCAGCAGCGGGACACCGGCGAGGCTTCCAGCGGATGGGACCAACGGCGCGTACGCAGGCCGGTGGCGAGCGCCATTATCGGCGTTCTCGTTCGCGATTCCCGCGGTCGGTCGGTCCGGACCAGGCAAGCGAAACGTCCCATGTCGAGGTGAGGTGGATGAACGATGGCACAGGCCGAGAGTGATGCGCATCGATGCCCGCAGGTGGTGGTGGTCGGGCTCGGTGGCATTGGCGGTGGAATTGCTGCTCGCATGGCCCAGCGAGGCCGATCTGTCATCGGGATGGACGTCGACGATGCCCGTGTGCGCGAGTGGCAGGAGTACACGGGTAGTCGCGCAGTCTCCTCGTTCGCGGGCATCGACTGGGGCGATGTGCGGTGCATGGTCATCGCGGTACGAACGGTGCAGCAAGTCGAAGCGGTGTTGTCCGACGACAGCGTGCGCTCGTCGATGGAGGACGGTGCCAGCGCCTTCATCGTCACCACGATGACACCGTCGGACGCCCGCCGAGTCGTCGACGCGCATCGAGCGTGGCGCCTGTTCGAGCTGCCCGTGTCAGGCGGCGAGGTGAGGGCGCGAGAAGGCGAACTCACTGGGCTGATTACCGGCCCGCCACCCAGTGCCTTCGAAGAGGCCCTGTTGCAGGACGTCTTTGCGAAACTGTTCCCGTTCGACGAGTTCGGTCAACCCTCGTTGCTCAAATTGATCAACAACACCCTGGCTGCCCGCAACGTACTGAGTGCGGCAGTGGCGCTCGCTACCGCACACGAGCAGGGAGTCGACGCGTCGATCGTCAGCCAGGTCATCCGGGTGTCCTCCGGATCGAGTGCGGCCGGCGACGCCCTGGCCACCCTTTCGGACAATCAAGTCGACCTCCTGCTCAAAGACGCGCGGTTACTCGGCGGTGAGTTGCCGTCGTCGCCGTTCGATCGCGCGTCCATGAATGAACTCATTTCCACCGTCAGCGCTGCCCGGGGGCTACTCGAGGCTGCCGATCCAGAAAGGACACGGTCATGATCGAAGAGTGGAAAGACGGGATGGCATTCCCGCACCTGACGAGTTCGGTGCGTATCGGCTCTCGAGTAGTGAAGAATCGCATCGTCTCACCCCCGCATGGCACGTACTACGCGTCCAACGGAATGGTCACAGAACAGCAAATCGCTTACTACGCCGAAAGAGCGGCGGGCGGCGTGGGAATGATCGTCGTCGGAAACATGGCAGCATGGGGTCGGTCGAAGACCGGAGGAGGACAAAACTACGCCTTCTCCCCGGAGGCGGTCGAGGGCCATCGCAAGCTCGCACAGGCTGTCCAATCGCATGGTTCGCTGCTACTGGCACAGCTCTGGGACGGCGGCCGCCAAGGTTCCTCACGCCTGAGCCATCTGCCGCTTCTGTCAGCGTCACCTCTACCCGATCCCGTTGTTCGGGAGATACCCAAGAAGATTGAAGCATCGGAGATCGAAGACATGATCTCGAGCTTCGCTCGGTCCGCGGCACTCATGGAGCAAGCCGGTTGGGACGGAGTCGAACTCCTCGCAGCGCAGGGTTACGGACTCGCCCAATTCGTTTCTCCACAGATGAACCATCGCCACGACGAATGGGGTGGCTCACACGAAAACCGAGCACGCGTCGTGTGTGAGATTGTCCGACGTATCCGGTCAGTGGTCTCCGCGGACTTCCTGGTGGGTGTGCGCATCAACGGCGACGACATGATTGCCGGCGGCAACACCCCAAGCGACGCCATCATCACGGCGACACTGTTGGAGCAGACCGGTGGGGTCAGCTATCTCAACGTCAGCGGCGCAAGCAACGAAAACTATCCACTATGGATTGCCGATATGGGGCACGACACCGGACTTTTCGTCGACGCCGCCCGAGCGATCAAAGATGCGGTGTCCATCCCGGTCATTGTCGCCACGAGAATCAAGGACCCTCTTGTCGCCGAGTCGATTCTGGCGCAGGGCTATACCGACATGGTGGGGATGAATCGGGCGTTGATCGCAGACCCATCCATGCCGGCCAAAGTCGCATCAGGCCGTCTCAGCCAGGTTCGACCATGCATCAGCTGCAACCAGGGTTGCGTCGGCAAGACCGCTCAAGGCGGACAGATGGAATGCACCGTCAACCCTCGGGTCGGGTTCGAGTGGTCGAGTACCCGAGGGCAGGTCACCCGACAAACGGTGGTGGTCGTCGGTGGTGGCCCGGCAGGCATGCAGGCAGCGGCAGCCTGCGCCGAACGCGGCGCCGACGTCGTGTTGTTCGAAACCCGCGAGACGTTGGGTGGCCAAATCGAGCTGGCGTCACGCACGGCAAGTCGATCGGAGTTTCGACTGCTGATCGAACATCTACGTCGCCGACTCAACGCCTTGGGTGTCGAGGTGAACCTGGGTGCCACCGCGGCCGTCGACGACCTCTCGGCCTTCGATCACGTCTTTCTCGCAACAGGCTCGAGGCCGTGGACGACCGGCTTCACTACTCACCGACCGGATGCCAGGGCCGTACCAGGACACGACTTGCCGCATGTCGTCACGTCATGGGAAGTGTTTCACGCGACCGCGTCGGTCGGGAACAGAGTTCTCGTCGTCGAGGACGACTTTCAAGGGCACGCGACGACGGCTGCCGAATACCTCGCAGAGAACGGTCACGATGTGACCATCGTGACGAGGTCGACCTCGGTGGGGCTCTGGAGCGGGGCCGGCCAGGAATTCCTGTACAAGCGGTTGCGCAATGCACGGGTCGAGCTAAGGCCTCACACCTGGATCGGCACCATTCGAGATAAGACAGTCGAAGCTTACGATGTATTCTCCGGCGTGCCCGTCGAACTGGGCAGCTTCGACACCGTGGTTCTGGCAACCGGTAGCGCCGTCGACGACACCCTGTACCAGCAGTTGGGCGATGACCATCGTGTGGTTCGCATCGGCGACTGCTTGGCACCCCGACGTCTCGACAATGCCATGTGGGATGGTCTGCACGCCGCCGACCGGCTGTCCGCAGTGGGCACAGCTTTGAAACTGGTCACCCCATGACGGGTGCGTGTCGCGACCGGGCCGGTTCATCTCTGAAGGAGCTTCAGCACCAATGCGCGTCTTCACATCACCGGATCAACTGAAAGCCGCTATCGGAGAGGACTTGGGTACCAGCGACTGGCTGCACATCACGCAAGAACGCATCGACACCTTCGCCGACGCCACAGGGGACCATCAATGGATCCATGTGGACGTCGAACGTGCGACACGCGAGAGCCCGTTCGGAGCCCCCATCGCTCATGGATTCCTGAGCCTGTCTCTCGTGTCGTTGCTCAACTGGCAGATATACACGATCGAGAACACAACGCTAGCGATCAACTACGGATTGAACAGAGTTCGATTCGTCAACCCGGTGAAGGTCGAGGCCCACGTTCGTTTGCGGACGACGTTGAACTCCGTCGGGGACGCACCCGGAGGGGCCCTTCAGATCGTCACGACAAACACCCTCGAGATCGCAGGCGAAGAAAAACCGGCCCTGGTTGCAGAAACCGTCGGCCGAATCATCTTCTGAACTGCCCCCTGCCAGCCTCTGAGCGACCGCGGTGATCGATCGCCCGCTGCCGCCGAGGCGCGACCGGCCCAGACGGCCGCAGGCCTATCGGTGCACCGAACACACCAGCGACGACAGGACGCTTCAGTGGAGCGACAGCACGGCGAATGGGCTACCGGAACATCGTTGCGCGGCGGATTCCGTTCAGGTGAGCCACACCTTATTGACAAGCCTGTGTGACCTACGCCATTATCGGCTTTGAACAATCGGTTGGGTTTTCGACTCTCCGGTCAGCCCCCGGATGGAACAGTCGAGCCGCGACGAGACGAGGAAACATCATGACCAAGCATCCGGCGCTCTGGCAGCCCATCGAACTGGGCCCGGTCAGTGTCAAGAACCGCATCGTGGTCACCGCACACGCGCTGATGTACGGCGACAAAGACAACCTGATGACTCAACAGAGCATCGACTACTACGAGGAGCGGGCGAGGGGAGGGGCGGGGCTCATTCTCACCGAGGCTCAAGCCGTGCATGCAACGAGTCGCGGACTGGGGTACCGCACCCACCAGGGATGGCCAACCGAGGTGATACCGGTGTACGAGCGACTGGCGAAAGCCGTGCACCGCCATGGAGCCAAAATTTTCGTCGACCTTTCACACTTCGGCGTGGAAGACTACAACGGAATGTTTCTCGAGAACTGGAGGGCGCTCTGGAGTCCCTCGGGTCTGCCCTCGACTACATACGGTGAGATCGGCCGAGCGATGTCGCACGCCGACATCGAGCAGCTCGTAGCGGGATTCGGCCGAAGTGCACGCAACGCACGGGTTGCCGGTATCGACGGAGCCGAGGTACACGCCGCTCACGGGTATCTCCTGTGCAGTTTCCTCTCCCCACTGACGAATCGTCGAACGGACGAGTACGGCGGCAGCACCGAAAATCGATGCCGCGTCGTTCGCGAGTGCGCCGAAGCGGTGCGCCGAGAGGGAGGCCCCGACTTCGCGGTCGGCGTGAGACTATCGCTCACCGAATACGTTCCGGGCGGTATCGACGAGGCCGAGGGCGAGAAGATCGCCAAGAACCTGGCGGACTCGGGATTGTTCGACTACTTCAGCATCAGCGCAGGGAACGCTTCCACGTTCGATCGCGTCGTCTCTCCCATGAGCCTGCCCGGCCCCCAGTTGGTCGACCTGGCTGCACGCGCGAAGAAGGTCGTCGGAAACTATCCGGTCGTGACCGCAAACGGAATTACCGAGCTGTCGGTCGCCGAACAGATTGTGACCTCGGGTGACGCCGATCTCGTCGCTATGACCAGAGCACACATCGCAGATCCCTTCCTGGTGCAGAAGGCGCAGACCGGACGCGAGGACGAAATTCGGCATTGCGTAAGGGCCAATCAAGGCTGTATCGGCCGGATGTCCAAGGGCTGGGAGCTGACCTGCACGCAGAATCCCGCTGCTGGGCGCGAGAAAGACCTCGGCAGCGGAACATTGGAGTTGGCCTCCACCCCCCGGAAGGTGCTCGTCATCGGCGGAGGACCCGCTGGAATGCGGGCAGCGGAAGTTGCCGCATCGCGAGGGCATGACGTCGTACTAATGGAGCGCGGCGACACGCTCGGCGGGCAAATTCGATATGCCGCCAAGTTGCCCACGCGTGGCCGGTGGTCCGTCATGGTCAAAGACATGGAGCGAATGCTCGAAAAGTACAAGGTCGATGTCCGCCTCAATACGACCGCCGACATCGAGAGCGTGCATGAAGTCGGTGCGGACCACGTCATACTTGCATCCGGATCGACCTGGCGCACCGACGGGTTCTCCGCCGCCCTGGCCGCCCGCCCGGAAATCCCGGGGTTGGAGCGTATCCGCGTTCTCAATCCGATCCAGGCCATCGAGGATCCCTCGGCATGTGGGGAGAACGTGGTCATCATCGACGACACGGGCGAGTACCTCGCGTTGGGAATGGCGGAGCTTCTCGCGAATACGGGCAAGAAGGTCGAAGTGGTTTCCTCGAAGCTGTTCTTGGGCGACAACACGCTTTTCAACCTCGATGTCGGGCATCTCTATCCGAGGCTGTATGCGCAGGGGGTGACACTGACACCGCAACACATTGTCGCCGAGGTGAATTCGGACGGCGTCGTACTGAATCGTATCTGGGATGGTGCTGCCAGAGTGGTGCCGGCGCAGTCTCTCGTGACCGTCATGCTTCGCGATTCTGATACGGCCCTGCTTCCCCAACTGGAAGCGCAGTTCGACGTGACGGCCGTCGGAGACTGTTTGGCACCTCGCCGGGTGGACGAGGCGATCTACGAAGGCGAAATGGCCGGACGCGGTGTCTGAACAAGCACCACACGCACTCAACGAAAGAAGGAAACCCCATGGCTCATAGCTGGCAGATCGGTGATGTGAAAATCACCCAGGTAAACGAAATCGCGGTCGAGGTCGGTGAGCTCGACGGACTGATCGCAGAGGCAACGCCGGATGCGGTCAAGGCCGTTCCGTGGCTGTACCCCGACTACGCCAACGAACACGGGCAGACACTCTGGAGCGTTCACTCGTTCGTCGTCGACACCGGGTCGTCTGTCGTTCTCGTCGACACCGCGTGCGGCAATCACAAGGATCTACCGCTGATCCCGGCCTGGGGTGGCCTGGACACCCCCTATCTGGATCGACTGGCGGATGCCGGCTACAAGCCCGAACAGATCGACTACGTCGCCATCACACATCTCCACCTCGATCACGTGGGATGGAACACCGTGCTCGAGGGTGACCGATGGGTGCCGACATTCCCGAACGCCCGGTACACCTTCGTTCAGGACGAGTTCGAGTACCACAAGGGACTCACCGAGGGCGGTACCGTCTCCGACGACCTCGGGCATGCCGTCACGTACAACGGAGCGGATCCGGACATCCACCGGCAGACGCGTCTCGTGTTCGCGCAGTCGATTCAACCGTGTGTCGAGGCGGGCCTCGTCGATCTGGTTCCGGTCAACCACACCATCTGCGAGGGCGTGCGGTATACATCCACGCCTGGCCATACCAAATCCCATCACAGTCTCACCATCGAATCGAAGGGTGAGACCGGGTTCATCACTGGTGATTTCGTGCATCACCCGATTCAGGCCGCCCATCCCACGTGGAGTTCGCGAGGTGACTGGGACCGTGAGCTGTCCTCCGCTCGGCGTCAGGAGTTCCTCGCGTCGGTTGCAGACAGTGATGTTCTTGTGTTCGGCACGCACTTCGCCGGGAACAGTGTCGGTCGTATCGTGAGCGACGGCAACGCCTACCAATTCGTTACTGCTTGAGCCGAGCACTTCTACAACACCACCGGCGAACACGCTGCCGGCATAACGACAGCTTCAGGAGCATTGATGTCGAAGAACGAAATTCCCTACTACTGGTCGAGCATCGACTGGCGTCAGCTCACCGAGGACTACCCGCCGCCGCCCCTGTTCAACTCCGTCATGTCGGCACGGTCCGACGACGAGATGCGACAGATTCAGGAATCACGCTTTCTCGCACGGGTGGCCGACGCTTGGGCGGTCCCGTTTTATCGCGAGCGGTGGTCGGACTCCGGTTTGAAGCCAGGAGACATACGAGGCCTGGACGACCTCGAGAAGATCCCTACGTTCACCAGTGAGGACATCAAGCACTCGATCGAGGAGCACCCTCCGTTCGGAAACCATCAGAACTTCGCACTGGACGCGATGCGAACACCGCTGAAGATTCAATCCAGTGGTGGCACCTCAGGGCTGCCGCGGCCGACACTGTTCGATCCCGTAGCGTGGGAAGTGCAGGCAATTCAATTCGCCCGAGCTTTCGTTGCGCAGGGGGCCGAAGTCGGGGACATCCTACAGATCACCCTCACCAACAGTTTGGCCAACACCGCGTGGTGTTCGTCGACCGCCGCCATGCACTGGTGTGGCATGGTCCCCTTGACCACCGGTTCGGGTGCCGTCACCAGTTCGGCAAGGCAACTGGAGCTGGCGCGCTCCTGGGGAACAAGTGGTTGGGTCGCCTTCGGCGAGTACCTCAAAATTCTGGCGCAAGAGGCTGATCGATCTGGCATCGACCTCAAGAAGGATCTGTCCACTCGATTCATTCATACCTATCTCGGGGTGGATACAGAAGGACACCTGCGCGACTTGCTCGAAGATGCATGGGGTGTTCCGGTCTACGACAACTACGGAACCCATGAAGTCGGCCTCATCGGATACGAATGCGCTGCAAAAGATGGGTTGCACGTCAACGACGACACCGCCATCGTCGAGATCGCCGACAGCGAGACCGGACGCATCCTCGGCCCAGGGCACGATGGCGACATCGTGGTCACAAGCCTGCATCGCTCGGTTCCACCCATCATCAGATACGACCTCAAAGACCGTATGCGTAGTTCCGAGCGCGCAGCGTGCGCGTGCGGTGCCCGGACGACCAAACTGTCCGGGTTTTTGGGCCGGCTCGACGAAATGGTGAAACTGAGAGCGACAAGCGTGTATCCGCGGTCAGCACAGGACGTCGTCCAGGGCGACGCGCGATCGACGGGCGAGTTCCTGTGCGTGGTGGAGAACGTCGGCGAGGGTCTCGGTTCCCGTGAACGAATGACCGTGTTGATCGAGCAGGCGAACGACGAAGACACAGCACCTCTCCAGGAAGACATGAAGCATCGTCTCAAGTCGACCTTCGGTGTCTCGGTCGAGGTGACGATCGTCCCTGCTGGATCCCTCGCTCCTCAGACTGGGCTGGGAGGAGAGGGGAAGGTCAAGCGTCTTCTCGACCGCCGTGGTGAGGCTCCCTCACCCGTCTGAGCGCTCCCAATAGTTGGTCAATAGACCGGTCCCGGCTCCAGGTGTCGACAGCGGTAGCCAAGCCTCAAGAGTCGACGAAACTTTCAGCAGAGTCGGTCGGTACGGCGTAAGCCGTCGAAATTCGGGTCGGGGCTGACTTCGAAGAGGGAAGTGAAATGCACGAACAAGAGGCGGCCGACAACCTAGGCGCCTTCGCGGAAATGTTTCGCCTCGACGATCGAGTTGCGATCGTCACTGGGGCGTCAGCAGGTTTAGGCGTATCGCTGTCCAAGGCCATGGCCCGCGCCGGAGCCCACGTAATCGTGGCATCGCGCAGGGTCGACCGCTTGGAGGCAACCGCGCAGGCGGTACGCGGGTACGGGCGCGAGGCCCTGGTACAGAACGCCGACGTGGCCGATCCTCGCCAGTGCGTAGAGCTGGTCGAGGCGGCGATGGCACGGTTCGGTCGTGTGGACATCCTCGTCAACAATGCCGGCATGGCGAGCGCAGTCCCGGCTACTCGGGAAAGCCCGGACGCCTTCCGGGCGGTAGTAGATGTCAATCTCGGAGGAAGCTATTGGATGGCCCAAGCCTGCGCCGAAGTGATGACGCTGGGGAGCTCGATCATCAACATATCGAGTGTTCTCGGCTTCACTACTGCTGCACTGCCCCAGGCGGCGTATACCGCAAGCAAGGCCGGCCTCGTTGGGCTCACTCGTGACCTCGCGTCGCAGTGGGGCCGAAAGCCGGGAATCAGAGTGAACGCGATTGCGCCGGGCTTCTTCGAGACCGAAATGACGGAGTCGTACTCCCCAGAGTATGTGACCGATTCGCTCGAGCCCCGGTTCCTGTTGGGAAGAGCGGGCAAGCCCGAGGAACTCGCCGCAACCGCGGTCTGGCTCGCATCGCCCGCAGCGGGGTACGTCACCGGCCAGACCATTTTGGTGGACGGCGGGATGTCGACGACGTGAGAGTTCAGCCTGCTCCGCCGTTGTCAGGGCCCACCGAAACAGCTCCGCGCGGGGAAAACGCTGAGCTGCAACAGCTCCCCGCGCGGGGACGTCGAGCTGCAACAGCTCCCCGCGCGGGGACGTCGAGCTGCAACAGCTGCTGCGTAGTCTGATGGCCAACGTCGCTGTAATTCGAACCACGACAGTATCCTCGTCGCCAGAAACTGATCCCCAGCCGCGGTACGTGACAGTCAACGCCGGACGAATCCACGCACGCGAGAATATAACTCGCGTGTGGGACTCGTCCGGCGTTTCAATACTGCAGCTGTCTGCCCAAACCGGCGTGTAGATCCGGACACGGTCAGGGCACCTCGCCAGATCTGGGCGTCTGTGACCATTGACACATCCATGCGCTGGAACTAGGTTACTAACCAGTGGGTCGATATTACGACTCAAGAGTCGGATTCAATGTCCGGTGAGTCGCACACAAAAAGATATCCTGTGCCACCGGTCAGCTCGCGTATTCGACAGTGCCTGTACTGCAATTGGTTTCGATAGAACACGGGCACCGAGCGGTTCTTCGATACACATCACGCGTACGACACGCATAGGTACATCCAGTCAAACTTCGAGAACAGGTGAGTGATAGAGCATGGGGAAGCTGGATGGAACGGTTGCACTCATCACCGGCGGAGCAAAGGGCTCAGGTCGATCCCACGCTCTGACACTGGCACGCGAGGGGGCGGACATCGCACTTGTGGACAACTGCGTTGCCGATGTCGCGGGGCAGAACTACCCAGGCGGCTCCGGGGAGGAGTTGGAACAGACCCGCGCCATGGTTTCCGACGTGGGACGTAAGTGCATCAGCATCGTCGCGGATGTTCGCGATGACGAAGCTATGGTGGAAGCTGCGCGACAGACGATCGATGAACTCGGACAAATCGATCACCTGCTGAGCAGTGCAGGTATCATCCTGAAATTCGGCAAGCTCGCAGACATCTCGCCCGAACAGTGGCGTACGGTCATTGATACCAACCTCACGGGCGTTTTCAACGTGTGTCGCGCCGTCCTGCCGCACATGGTCGCGAAGCGCAAAGGCAACATCGTGATCACCTCGTCCACCGCAGGCCGCGCCGCCTACCCCCACATCTCGGACTACGGCGCCTCAAAGTGGGCAGTGATCGGACTGATGAAGACCCTAGCAATGGAATACGGCGAATACGGTATACGCGCCAATTGTGTGGCCCCGACGAATGTCAACTCCGGTGACCTTCCCTCGATGAACAACAACGAGGAAGCCTACAAACTCTCTTCTGCCCGGACATCGAGAACCCGACGCGCGAGCAGATGGTCGAACGAATGAAAACCATGCATCCGCTCGGCGTCTCAGGTGTGGACTGGCAGGACGTCTCCAACGCCCACCTGTACCTCCTGTCGGACGACGCTCGCATGGTCACCGGCGAAGTGTTGCACGTTTCTGCCGGGCTCATCGCCAACAACATTGCGTGAACCTTGGGGAGTGCAAACCGCAAGAGCCGGACGGGTAACACCGAACGGCTCCGCGGCAACAATATCTATTCTACGACAACAGATCACGATAAGACCGACCTGCGAGTCGGTCGGACGGGAAGATAGAGAATGCATGACCTGACAGGCAAAGTCGCTCTGGTCACCGGGGCCGCCCGAGGGCAGGGCCGCTCGCACGCCACCTTCCTCGCTGAGTCGGGCGCGGACGTCATCGTGCTCGACATCTGCAGACAGGTTGCAACCGTGCCATACCCGACGTCGACGGCAGAGGACCTCGACGAAACGATCGGTCTTGTGGAGAATTACGGACAGCGTGCCTACCGCCTCGAATGCGATGTGCGCGATCCGTCCGCGGTTACGGAGGGTGTCGAGAGGGCGGTACGCGATCTGGGGCGACTGGACATCGCGGTGCTCAATGCCGGCGTATGCGAAATCACCGCGGCAGAATCGATCACGCCCGAGCAGTGGAACACCGTGGTGGGCACGAACTTGTCCGGCGCGTTCTTCTCGGCGCAGGCTGCCTCGAAGCATATCGTCGATGGTGGACGCGGTGGATCGATGGTATTCATAGGTTCGGCCAGTACCCTTACTCCCGTCGAGTCGATGGTGCACTACATCGCCTCGAAGCACGGTGTTGTCGGTGTAGCAAAGGCTTTGGCCAAAGAACTGGCACGCCATCAGATTCGGGTGAACGTCATCCACCCGACCAATTGCGATACCCCGATGATCCAGAACTCGATGATCTACGATCTCTTCGCGCCGGACGTGGATCAACCCACGCGCCACAGCGTCGAACCCGTGTTCCAGACACTCGCTGCACTCGATACACCGTGGGTGGACCCGGCCGACATCTCCCGCGCCGTCCTGTACTTGGTAGGGGAGAGTGGCCGATTCGTCACCGGAACCCAGTTGGAGGTTACCGCTGGTTATCCGCTCTTGTAGTTTTGGGCACCTGTTGTGCACCGTCTTCGGTGGTCAGCAAGCTGATGGTTCGCCACCCCAGGTTCGATTCGAACCCGCGCTCGAGGGCGTTGTTCGCTCGATGCGGGCTGATAGGAAGGTATGCCGTGTCAGAGATCGTCCCGGCCGAGTTGTTGTCCAGCGAGACACCGGTTGCGTCTTACGGTTACGCGCGAGCCAAGGAAGGAACACGCCACATCCTGATGGAGCGGATGCTCTCCCTGGGAGACCCGAGTCGCGCCGAGCCCGGCATTCTTGTGTACGAGATCCATCATGATGCATCTAGGCCGCATCTAGGCCCGACAGCATCGCATTCTATGAACTCTACGCTAACGGTGCCGCAATCCGTGAGCACCTCGAAAAGCCATACATGAAAGCGTTCTTCGCCGATAGCACGACATTGTTGCAGTCGAACCTCGAAATCATCCCTCTCGAGCCCATCCGTTCCGTGGCAACAATCTCGACTGACTGCCCCGGTTGACCCGACGGGCCTGTGCTATGAGTCTTCTGACGGTCGTGCTGGTGCAGAACGTGGCATCGGACCCTCGGTGCGCGAGGTATCCCGTTCCCCGACTCGGCATCGCGCCGCAAACCTAGAAGGCCTCTCAAATGCCGTTGCTCATCATCCATGCCGTCATTGCATGTGTCAGTCTGATCACACCCCGCCGCGCCACCGAATCGATCCAACGAATCTTTACGAATATCGCTCTCGCACGAGCCAATGCAAGATGGTTAGCCGTGGCAGCGAGCGACACACAACACGAGCGGTCTAGCCGTCGTTCATTCACAGATGCCCCGGCCGAGGCAAACCGCGCGACCTCCTAGTCCAGCCATTCCGGGCCGCAGCCTCCGTCGATTTCGTGCAAGCAATTTCGGGGTCCAGCGGGCTTTCACCCTCAAACAACCACTGTCAAACTACTTCAACCACGCCGCACTTGCGCTCCACGTGTGGGGATCCAGGCAATGAACCGGTGACAGTGCTTCAGCGACCGCCGAGACCAGACCGTCCGATTCCGGGCGATCAACATCCGCCCCGTTCCCCGAGACTCACCGTCGACGGCATCCTGGGGATTTAACCAAGTCGGATCAACCCGTGACTCGAGAAGGAGTCGGCATGACCCTCAGTGGGGCTCGCTCGATGGCGTCCATGACGCCGTATCAAATAGCAATCGTTTTAGTATGCTCGCTCGTCAACCTGCTTGACGGCTACGATTTGTTCATCATGGGGTACGCCCTCCCCAACCTCCCCGAGGGGTACGCAACAGCGTCCGGCAAGGGCTACTTGATCAGCGCAGCCTTGGTGGGCATCGGCGTCGGGGCCTTCTTCCTGGCACGGATGGCCGACGTCCATGGGCGTCGCCCGACGTTGCTCGGCGCGCTGGTACTCAACACCGCCGGCCTCCTTGTTTCATCACTGGCCCCCAGCTACTCAGTGTTGATCGCATCGCGATTCGTTACGGGAATGGCAATCGGTGTGCTGGGTGCAATCTCTATGGTCATCGCCCAGGAAATGTCTCCACCATCACGCCGCAGCCTCTCGGTGGGCGTGGTGCTCTTCGGTTACCCCTTGGGAACTTTCGTCGCAGGCCTGGCAGGTGCCTCGGTAATCGAAGCCGCAGGCGGATGGAAAGGGTTGTTCTGGGTAGGGTTTGGGCTCAGCGCAACTGTCACCGTCGTTGTCGCCGCCTTCATTCCGGAAACAGTGGCCCATCTTCGACGGTCATCGGACGACACGGCGCAGGAGACGGCCGAGAAGTTGTCTACGCGGGTCAACCTGGAGGAAGGACTCCTCAATGGCGGTGTTCTAGCCGACGAGGCGATAGTCGATCAATCGGATACGAAACTCCTCGGACCAGGACTGCGGGTAACGACCCTGCTCCTCTGGCTCGGTTATGGATTCTGCACTGCCGCGTTCTATTTCATCGGTTCCTGGACCCCTCAGTTGATCAAGAATGAGACCGGAGACACCGGTAGCGGGGCGCTAGTGGGCATCATGCTGTCGGTCGGCACGATGATCGGGGCCATCCTGTACGGATTTCTTGGCCTCAAGCGGCCGTCTGCCCAAATATCCTGGATGTCGATGGCTCTGGGCATGGTTGCCCTGGTTGCCTTCGCGCTGACCCTGCAGGGCGCCTTGGCGCTGGCCATGGCCCTGCTGCTGGGTCTGTTCGTCTTCGTCTCACTGACGGCCTTCACCGCGATCGCAACCACCGTGTACCCAATACGTATACGAGCCAAAGGGTTCGGCACGATGCTAGGCGTCGCCAGAGTTGGATCGATCCTGTCGCCCATCCTCGGCGGGTACGCAATCGGCTTCATGTCACCGAAAGATCTGTACATCGCAGTACTGGTGCCCTTGGCAATCGCTGGGGTGTGCTCGTACGGGCTACCCAGAGCAACTCGACCAAAGACCGCGACCGGCCAACATCCCACTCGACACACCGACTTCGTGTAACCGCACGGGAAGACTGGCAGGGGCGTCGAAGTCACCCGCAATCGCTGCGCAGAGCGTCCAGCCGTAGCAGGGAAGGAAGTCGGAATGAACCATGCCGCACCTGGTGACGGCCAACTGCGCTATGCCGAGGACCTCGTCGTAGGAGACGAGTACGACCTCGGGGAGTACTTCGTAACTGCGGAGGAGATCATGTCGTTCGCCGACCACTGGGATCCTCTGCACATTCACACCGACGTCGCACTCGCCGAAGCAAGCCACTTCGGCACGATTATCGCGAGCGGCGTCCACACGCTCGCGGTATTCCAACGCCTCGCTGTCAACCGAGTATTCGGAAACTGGCACGTCGTTGCAGGCCGAGCACTGCGTGAGGTGCAGTTCCGCGCACCGGTCCGTGCCGACACCTACCTGCGGGGTTCTTTCAGTATCACCGCAATCGGTAATACCCACCCTCACTGGGGTCGGGTGACCACCATCGGAACCCTATCGTCACGAGACTCGCAGCCTGTCATGACGCTTCAGATGGAGATGTACGTTCGTCGCCGTCCGCCTCCGAGCGAACACAGCGCCCTCTAGTTCACGGGCGAGAGGCGGCACGCGGACGGTTCTTTCATCTACGAGTATCCGAAACAAACTTCTTCGACAAGGAGATCACTATGACTGGTCGTCTGGAGGGCAAAGTCGCCGTAATCACCGGTACCGGCCGCGGAATGGCGCGGCAGGTCGCGTTGCGGTTCGCGGCCGAAGGAGCGTCGATCGTCGGGTGCGACATCAACGCGGAAGCCGCCGAGGAAACGCTCGCAATCGTGCGCGCGGCCGGCGGACGGATGGAATCGCTGCACCCAATCGACCTCGCGAACGAGGAGGACGCGCACCAGCTACTCGAGTTCGCCGCCGAGAAATTTGGCGGCATCGACGTCCTACACAACAGCGCGATGCAGTTACGATTGGGAACAGTCGAAGACTCCAGCCTCGCGGACTGGAAATTCACCCTCGACCACACACTGACCGTTCCCTTCCTGGTCTCCAAACACGCCATTCCCCACCTTCGCGCACGCGGCGGCGGCAGCATCATCTTCATGGGCTCGGTGGCCGGTTCCGATATAGGGACGGGGTACCCGGGCAACCTCCCCATCATCCAGGCCTACTCGGTGGCCAAAGCTGGTGTCATCCGATTGGCAAGCTGCCTGACGAACGAAGTGGCCAGCGCGAACATCCGGGTGAACACGATCTCACCAGGCTGTGTGGCAACCCCGAACGGCCTGCTGTTCTACGGCACGGAAGGCACCGAACAGCGGCGTGTTACCATGACACCGAATCTGATTCCGCGCCTTGGGCAACCCGAAGATATTGCCAGCGCGGCTGTCTATCTGGCCTCAGACGAGGCCTCCTGGGTTACGGGGCTCAACCTGGCCATCGATGGTGGTTCTTACGCATCCGGCGGCGCCGGCTTGGCGCGCCCGGAAGACATCGCCGCCTACGCACCCGGGATGGCCGAAATGTCCGAGGTCGACCACTGGGCTACGAGTGGGCAGCGCGTCCAATCCGGTGATACCCCTCTTCGTCAGTAACACTGGGAGGACCGTCAGACAGGGCCAGAGTGATGGTGTGAGCGTGCAGTATTGGCTTCTTGACCTCACTGGAACCCGGATACGAGATGTGACACCTCAGCGCTGAACCTCGTGAGAACGCCGATCTGCTGTAAAGGCCCTGCCTGTCGCTGAGCAAACAGGATGGGCAGGTCGGGTTGCGGTTGCATCCTGACAAGACACGGATCGTCTACTGCAAGGACGGCACGCGGCGCGGCTCGCGCGAGCACACGTCGTTCACGTTTTTGGGGTTCACGTTCCGCCAGCGCAGGGCGCCGCACAGGAATGGGCAGCACTTCAGCGCGTTCCTGCCCGCGGACAGCAAGGACGCTGTGAAGGAGATCGGTGCGGCGGTGCGGTCCTGGCGGCTGCACACCCGCACCGGTCACGCCTTCGCCGACCTCGCACGACGCATCAATCCAGGTAAGGGACTGGATGCAGTATCACGGGGGCGTTTCACCGCTCTGCCTTGTATCAAGTCCTCTCACGAATCAACGCCTACTTGGTGCGGTGGATCCGCAAGGAATACAAACGGCTGCGAGCGGAGAAGAAACCATCGAGTGCGGTCAAGTCCCAGGGCGTGGTGTACGACGGTCGTCGCGTGACTCCTCGTGGGGTTATGCGGTCAGAGCCGCCGGCGTCACCTCCTCGGTAGGTTCGGGTGTTGCGTGGGTGCCGCGAGACCGAGCCAGGACGTCGAGGCCGAGGTAGCGGCGGCCTTCGATCCACTCGTCATGCTGCTCGGCGAGTACCGCGCCGACGAGCCGAATCAGGGCGGTGCGATCGGGGAAGATCCCGACGACATCGGTTCTGCGGCGGATCTCCTTGTTCAGCCTCTCCTGGGGATTGTTGGACCAGATCTGCCGCCAGATCTGCTTCGGGAAGCCGGTGAACGCGAGCAGATCCGGGCGAGCCGCGTCGAGATGGTCGGCTACCGTTGGGAGCTTCTCCGACAAGGCGTC
>NZ_LTCZ01000011.1:40580-41311 GCF_001583455.1 Rhodococcus sp. LB1
ATTAATTCCTTACAGTCACAATGCGTCCGGCACCTTTGCCAAGCGGCCCCGGGCAGGGAGGCGCCGATCGCCGACACGAGGCCGGCGTGGGCGTCGGAGGTCACCAACCGCACCCCGGACAGGCCGCGGGCCACCAGCGACCGGAAGAACGCCAACCAACCGGCCCCGTCCTCGGCGGAGGTGACCTCGATTCCCAGGATTTCCCGGTAACCCTCGGCGTTCACTCCGACCGCGACCAGGGCGTGCACGTTCACCACCCGCCCGTTCTCCCGGACCTTGAGGACGAGGGCGTCGGCGGCGACGAACGTGTACGGGCCGGCGTCGAGCGGCCGGCTACGGAACGCCTCCACCTGGGTGTCGAGGTCCCTCGCCATCACCGACACCTGGGATTTCGACAGCGAGGTGATACCGAGCGAGTCGACCAGTTTTTCCATCCGTCGGGTCGAGACACCGAGCAGGTAGCAGGTGGCCACCACCGACGTCAGGGCGCGTTCGGCACGCTTGCGGCGCTGCAGCAACCAGTCCGGAAAGTACGAGCCGGACCGCAGCTTCGGGATCGCCACGTCGAGAGTCCCGGCGCGGGTATCGAAAACCCGATGGCGATAGCCGTTCCGGGAGTTGGTGCGGTCCTCGGAGCGCTCACCGAAACCGGCGCCGCACAGGCTGTCGGCCTCGGCGCCCATCAGCGCATCGATGAACGTGGACAACAGACTGCGCAGCAGGTCGGGGCT
>NZ_LTCZ01000011.1:41317-61600 GCF_001583455.1 Rhodococcus sp. LB1
CTTCATCGAGTGACTTTGGTCGGTCTCTCGAAGAGTCACGCGATGGCCGCCTTCATAGGGCTACGACACGCCGGTCAGATCCAAATCCGGTCCGTACACCACTCTGCTGGACGCAACCCTCTTTCCACTCGGCGGTACGTGATGCCTCGCGTGTGGCCGTGGGTGAGTCTTGGCGAATGATCGCCCCGATCAGGCGGGTGAGGTCCGTGTAGCGGGCGGGAAGCAACTGTTCTCCGGCGTTCTCACGCAGAGGTGGGCACAGGACCTCACTCAGGTCCGCGTAGACGGCCTCGAGAACGTCGTTGCGCGAGGCCGCGACCACTCCCCTGTGCAGCGCACTATCCGCGTCGAGGAATCCGTGCGCGTCGCCCCGACGCCATGCCGCCTCCCGCCTCGCGAGGAGCTCGTAGAGCTGCCTCGCCTCTCCGTCGGTTCGTCTGAGTGCTGCATGCTGGGCCGCTCCCACTTCGAGCGCGGCGCGCAACTCAGCGATTTGGCTCGGGTCGGCGCCCTCGAACTGGCGCCGCATGACGCTGACGAGTTCGCTCGTCGCCACGACGTACGTTCCCGAACCTTGCCGGATGTCGAGGAGACCGTTGTGTGCAACGGCGCGCACCGCTTCTCGAGTCGTGTTTCGGGAAACACCCAGTTGCGCCGCCAATTCGGGCTCGGTCGGTATGCGATTTCCGATTTGCCACTGTCCCGAGATGATCCGTTGCCGCAGGGTGCCGATAACCTGATCGACCAGGGGACGGCGCCGAGGGGTAAATCCCTCGGCTGGTGGTGGGCGGCCGGTGGAGTCCGATCGGTTGGTCGTCATTCTCGATGTTCGAACCTTCCCTGTCGCCGGTGATGCGCATAGGCCCCCGGCATCGTGGGTGTGGAAACGAAAGTCGATCCCGGCCGACGCTGCCGGGATCGGCTTTCGTTGTCATGGTCGAACGGTCACGTCGTAGCGGATGCGACGACGTAAGGCTCACTGGTTGCGATTTCACGCATCTTGGTTGTCGCCAGCAGGGCGGCGAGTCCCATCACGCTGACGAAGATGGCGACAGCGGGCCAGTTGTTGTTCTTACCCAGCAGTGAAGTGGCAATCAGGGGTGAGAGGCCGCTACCGAGGACAGTGCCGATGCTGTATCCCACGGCCATACCGGAGTAGCGCACGTGCGGGGGAAAGACCTGCGCGAAGAAGGCGGGCATCGATCCGTACGTGAGGCAGAAGGGAATGAAAAGGATGACGAACCCGACGAACATTGCCGTGGTATTTGCGGTGTTCATCAGGAGGAACCATATCCACGGTGTCACGATCATGCCTGCGATACCGAGCGAGTACACCTTCTTGCGGTCGAAGCGATCCGACAGCCAGCCACCATAGGTGATGCCGGCGATACCGAGGACGTTGGTCAGGCAGACCAGCAAGAGCATCGTCGACCGGGTGAGCCCCAAGGTGGTGGTGCCGTAGGACAGGGAGAACACTGCGGCGAGGTAGAACGCCGCCCCTGCCGGCAGGTAGGACACGGCCATGAGCAGAACGAGGCCGCGGTGGTTGGCGAACAGTGTTCGGATGGGCAGCTTCTGCACCTTTCCGGTGCGCCGGACCTTTTCGAACTCCGGGCTCTCGGTGACCTTGAGCCGGATGACCATGCCGATGATCAGCAGGATGACGCTGAGCAGGAACGGGATACGCCATCCCCAGGCCATGAATGCGTCGTCCGGGAGGTAGGACAGGGCAAGGAACACGACGCTGGCCAGGATGAGACCACAGCTGGCGCCGGTGTTGATGATGCCGCCGAAGAGTCCGCGCTTCTTGGGGTCAGCGTGTTCGACGCTCATCAGGACTGCCCCGCCGTACTCGCCGCCGAGTGAGATTCCCTGGATGAGCCGGAGCGTGACCAGTCCGATCGGGGCGAGGGCGCCGATCGTCTCGTAGGTAGGTAGCACTCCCATCAGGAAGGTCGCGCCCCCCATCATGCTCAGCGAGATCACCAACAGAGTTTTCCGGCCGATTCGGTCTCCGTAGTGACCGAAGATGGCAGCGCCGACCGGGCGGGCGATGAATGCGACCGCGAATGTCGACAGTGAGAGCAGCGTTCCGACGAACGAGTCGAAGTTGGGGAAGAACAGCTTGTTGAAGACGAGCGCGGACGCAGTTCCGTAGATGAAGAACTCGTACCACTCGATGACCGTGCCCGCCAGGCTGGAGCTCACGACTTTCCTTGCCTGCGTCGGCAATGGGGTTTGCTCAGCTTTGTTCATGGGACCGCTTTCGGGGAGTAGTGAAGCCTGTTTCGGGCTGGGTGTCGGCGCCGCCGACGGTGGCCTGACGCGTGGGCTGTGCGAGCGGGGGTGACGGGGTAAGGCCTTGGTGGCCTCGCGGCGCCGTGGAGCTGGGGGGACTCCGAGATCCGGGGGGATTGCAATTCCGTGCAGTACGTGGAACTGCACCAGAAAGTCCAGGCCTTCCTTTTCCGGGACGGCGTCTGGTGTTACATCCCTCCCAGCCACAAATAGAATTCTAAATACTGCATTCCCTTTGTGTCAACGGTCACATCGACGAATGTCGAAATCGCATGAACCACGCAGCACCGTCGGGCGTGCGACGAGAACGCGGTGGGCACGTCGCTGCCGCCAAGGCGGGTGCCCGCCTTGGCTGGTCAATCCCTACCGACGATCGCGGAATTGACGGCCGATGCTGCCACTGATGAGCGGAGACGTGTTGACGGTGGCCTTTATGGAAGGACCGCCGCCGCCCGAACGGAGGGACTTGCACGGCCGATTACCTCAGCAGCGGGGTGGTCCGCTGCTGGGGTCTACTGCAGGAATTTGCTGGTCAGCGTAGGTCGTCGCGGGCGAACTGCTGCAGGAGCGCCAGTTCGAACCAGGGATAGTTCCCGAACGGGACGGCCTCTGCACTCGGTCGTGCGGCTCGGCGGGGGCTCAGCCACCTGCCGACGATGAATCCCACCGCAAGCGCCGCGGCCACCGGCGCTGCCCGTTTGAGCAAGGGGGCGGCCAGCGCGAAGGCGTTGAGTTCGGATCCTGCGGCCGATGGTGCGGACCCGACCGTGGGGGTGTGTGCGGTTGCCGCGGCGGTGCCGGAACGCTGCGCCTTCGGTGTTTCGGCGCCGGGGCCGGCGATCATCGCTTCGAGGTTGGCGGCGAATTGGGCGATCAGGCGCTCCCCGATGTCGGCCATGGCGCTGCGGCCGAATTGGGCGACCTTTCCGGTCACCTGCAGGTCGGTCGTCACGTCGACAACGGTGCTGCCGCTGCCGGTGTCGGTGAGGTTCACCCGGATCTGGGCGGCGGCCGAGCCCTTGCCGGAGCTTTCGTTGCCGCGGCCGTCCAGGAGCATGGTGTGGTTGTGTTCGTCGAGTTCGAGGAATTTGGCGATGCCGGTGTAGCCGACCTTGATGGGACCGACCTTGACCGCGATGCTGCCCTCGTATTCGTCGTCGGAGAGCTGACTGACCGAGGCTCCCGGCAGACAGGGGGCAATTCGGGGGACGTCGGCGAGCAGTTTCCAGGCGGCGTCGATCGGTTCGGGCACGACGAACTGGTTGGTGAACTTCATGAAAGATCCTCTTCGCGGGTGTGTTGGGGGGCGGATCCAGCCGTGGCGGGTTCGGAGCTGTGCGGCACGCACGCCGACTCCTCGGCGGCGATTCCTGCGATGTTCGCCTGCTCGACGGCGCGGATGATGCCGTTGTAGCCGGTGCATCGGCAGATGTTGCCGGACATCGCAATGCAGGTCTGCTCGCGGGTCATCTCTTGTCGGCGGCGGACCAGTTCGAGGCCGCTGATCAGCATGCCCGCGGTGCAGAAGCCGCATTGCAGGCCGCCTTCGGTGGAGAAGGCGTTGCGCAGCCGGTCGATGTCGTCGCCGGCGAGGCCTTCGATGGTGACGATCTCGCTGCCGTCGCAGGACGCCGCGAGGGTCAGGCAGGAGCGGACGGGGAGGTCGTCGAGGAGGACGGTGCATGCGCCGCACACGCCCTGTTCGCATCCGAGGTGGACGCCGGTCAGGCCCAGCTGGTCGCGGAGCATGTCCGCCAACGTGGTGCGCGCGGGCGCGGTGACCGTGCGCTGCTGGCCGTTGATCTCAAGAGTGATGGTCACGTCGGTCATCGCCGTCGGCCTTTCGCATAGTGCGCAGTGCACGCAGAACTGTCACTGCGTGTAGTTGGAGGTGGTGGCGGGCGGCCACATCCTGGTCGTGGGGATCTGCACCGATGTCATTTGCGACGAGGGGACGGAGATCGTCCACGGACAGTTTTTCGGGGTGTTGCCCGTCCACGGCGGCTGCGGTCGTGGTGAGCTGGACCGGAACGTCCCTGGCGGCGCCGAGCCAGATTTCCGGGATGATCAACTCGCCGTTGTCGGTTCTGGAGGCGGTGATCACGGCCATCGATTCGGCGAATTCACCCACCTTCTTGTTCGTCTTGTACATCCCCCACCAGGTGGCGGAGGAAAGGTGGTCGACGTCGACGGCTTCGATGAATTCGTCAGGGTCGAGAGTGGTCGTGAAGAATCCCTGGAGGAGATCGCGTACCGCGATCTCGCGGCGGCCGCGGACCGACCGAGCGATGACCCGGGCGTTGAGTGCTGTCATGACGGTGGGCCATTCCGCGGCCGAATCGGCGTGCGCGAGGCTACCTCCGAGTGTTCCGCGGGTGCGGATGGCCCGGTATCCGATACCGGCCGCGGCGTGCTGGAGAAGGCCCCCGGTCGCATCGGCGACGAGTTGGTCTTCGAACATCATGTGGGTGACCGTGGCCCCGTAGCGGGTCGAGGAGCGCTGCACCTCGGCCGTCCGGAGCGCGCGCACCGCGGTCAGGTCGATCAGGTCGGACGGCTCGGCGAGCCGCATGTTCATGATCGGCAGCAGACTCTGGCCGCCGGCGATGACTTTCGCGTCGTCGCCGAGTGAGGACAACAGATCCGCTGCCTCGTCGGTCGCCGTAGGGCGATGGTAGGAGAAGGGTGCTGGTTTCATCGGACACCTGCCGTGATGGTTTCGGGGGTGGTCGACTGCCCTTGCTCGATCGCAGCCCACACCCGGGCAGGGGTCATCGGGGTTTCGTTGACCGCGCCGCCGAACTCGCGCAGGGCGTCGGTGATGGCGTTGGCGATTGCTGCCGGCGGCGCGATGGCGCCGCCCTCACCGGCACCCTTCATCCCGAACACCGTGAAGGGTGAGGGGGTCTCCATGTGTTCGAGCTTGATCTCGGGGACTTCGGCGGCGCCGGGAAGCAGGTAGTCGAGGAAGGTGGTTGATTTCGGCTGGGCATCGCTGTCGAAGGTGAGTTCCTCGAGCATCGCGCAGCCGATTCCCTGGGCGACGCCTCCGATGATCTGTCCGTCGACGATCAGCGGATTGACGATCGTGCCGCAGTCTTCGACGACGCCGTAGTCGAGGAACTTCACCTGCCCGGTGTCCAGGTCGACTTCGACGACGACGCCGTGGGTGGCGTAGGTGAAGGCCCCGGTCTGGACGTCGGGCTGATAGAAATGGGTGGCCTCGAGCCCGGGTTCGACGCCCGGGACGTGGTCGGGGGTGAACAGGAACTCGCGGGCCAGGCGGGCAAGAGTGATCGAACCGCGGGGACCGTGCACCGAGCCGTCCTTGAAATCGAGGTCCGCCGGGTCTTCGTCGAGCAGCACGCCCGCGATGCTTTTGACCTTCTCGGCCAAACGCTGTGCGGCGCCGAAGGTTGCACCACCGGCCATCACCATCGATCGGGATGCGAAGGTGCCGTCACCGCGGGGGGTTAGTGAGGTGTCGCCGTGGCTGACGGTGACGATGGCCGGATCGATATCGAAAACCTCGCTGACGACCTGCGCGAGCGTCGTCTCCAGGCCTTGCCCGTGGCTCTTGATGCCGACGGCGAGGGTGAAGGTCCCCGTCGAGTCCATCAGCAACCGCGCCCCCTCGATACCGATCGTCACGGCAAGTCCTCGTGAGGCCCATTCGATGCAGCCGTGTGAGGTTTGCTCGGTGAACGAGCCGTAGCCGATGCCGATTCGGGTCCGGGACGCAGGATCGATGGCCTTTTGCGCCTGCCGCCATTCGTCGTGGCGGATCAGTGCGGTGGCACGTCGAACCGCCTCGGCGTAGTTGCCGCTGTCGTAGACCTTGTTCGCCACCGACGTGTAGGGCATCTGGTTGGGGCGGACCATGTTCAGCGCGCGCATCTCGTGCGCCTCGATGCCCAGTTCGAAGGCCAGCTCGTCGATGGTTCGCTCGATCGCAAAGCACGCCCCCGGTCGCGCGACTCCGCGGTAGGGCCCGGTGGGAGTCTTGTTGCTGGCGATGCTGCGCGCCCGGAACCTGTAGTTGCGCAGGTTATAGGGGCCGGGAATCATCGCGGCCGCCATCGAGGCGTCCATCGTCGCGGTCCACGGGTGCACCGAGTACGCGCCGGCATCGACCACGATGTCGGCCTCCACTCCGAGCAGGCGACCGTCCGCTGCGGCGTGGGCGGTGATGCGGTAATCGTGATCGCGGGATTGCGTGGTGGACACCATTGCCTCCCAACGGTCTTCCACCCAACGGATCGGATGATCGAGCTGGGTGGCGATGGCCGCGAGCGCGATCTCCTCCGGATACACCGAGCACTTGGCGCCGAACCCGCCGCCCATGTCCGGGGCGATGACACGGACCCTGCGCCCGTCGAAGCCGATCATCTCGGCGATCATGTCGCGAATCATGTGCGGTGTCTGCGTCGACGACCAAATCACCAGCTGGTCGAGGGCGCGGTCGTACGATGCGACGACCCCCCGCGTCTCCAGCGGCACTACCGCCTGCCGATTCATCCGGTATTCGCGGGTGATGGTCACGACCGCCTCCCGCGCGGCGGCGTCCACGTCCCCGAAGTCCCCCGCGGTCGTGGCGTAGACGTTGTCGTCCCACTCGTCGTGCACCAACGGCGCACCGGCAGCGAGGGCCACCTCCTGATTCGGCACGGCTGGCAGCGCCTCGATATCGACCTGCACGCGTGCGGCGAGGTCCTCCGCTTCGGCGCGTGTGGGTGCTATCGCGAGTGCGATCGGCTCACCGACGTAGCGCACCTTGCCTTCTGCCAGATTCGGCAGCGGTGCCTCCTTGAACCCCGGCAGCGTCGACGTGGCAGTCAACGCGTGCGCCAGGGGTGCCAGGCTCTCGGCGGTCCAGATGGATTTCGGGTCGGCGTCGCGCGGCAGGCGAATGTTCTTGATCACTCCGTGCGCTACCTGGCTGCGCACGAAGGCCACCTCGTGAAGTCCGGGCATCTTCAGATCGGCAATGAACGCGCCCTTGCCCGTCATGTGCCGCGCGTCCTCGTGCCGACGTCTCCGGGCGCCAATTCCGTTGGGGCGGTGCGCCACTGCCCTGTCCTTGTTCATGTATTTGCCTCTCGTCCAGCGGCCCCGTCACGCGGCCTCGACCACGGTTGACAAGGTGTGTGAAGCGTAGCACACTCAGCATTCTGAATATAGAATTCTATTTCCTATGGAGGATCGTGTGACCAGAACCAGCAGAGCCGCCGTACTGCACGGGCCAGGAGATTTGCGGATCATGGAGCTGCCGCTGCCCGAGGTCGGCGGCGACGACGGTCTGTTGCAGGTGGAAGCGACCGGCGTCTGCGGCACGGACGTGGCCGCCTACCACGGGGTAAATCCCTACTACGAGTTGCCGTGCGGACTCGGCCACGAGTTGGTGGGCCGGATCACCGAGATCGGGGACACCGCCAGCCGCCGGTGGGGTGTGGCCGCGGGCGACCGCATCGTGGTCGAGGAGTACCTGCCCTGCGGTACCTGCCGCTCCTGCCTGGCCGGCGCGTACCAGATGTGCGTGGTCCCCCGCTACGGCGGCAAGTCCATCCACGACGGATGCGGGCTGTACGGCGGATACGCCGACTATCTCTACCTGCACCCGCAAGCGATCGTCCACAAGGTTGCCGACGACGTCCCGGCCGACCTGGTGCAGCTCTACATTCCGATCTCCAACGGCTTGGACTGGGTGAACCGAATCGGCGCACTACCGACGGGTGGAACCGCCGTCATCGTCGGCCCCGGCCCACACGGACTCGCCTGCGTCATCGGCGCCGTCGAAGCCGGCGCCGGCAAAGTCATCGTGGTCGGCCAGGACCGCGACGCACACCGGTTGTCGGTCGCCAGGAAGCTCGGCGCCACCGACACCGTCACCGGCGACACCGCCGAGATCGCGGCCGTCGTCGCGGAGCTCACCGGAGGACTCCTGGCCGACACCGTGGTCAACGCCGCCGACTCGAGCGCCGCACTCGAGACCGCGCTTGCCGTCGCGGGAGATCGAGGCACCGTGGTCCAGGCCGGACTGCCCAAGAGCGGCGGCGGCTCCGCGAAACCGGTACTCGAGGCCCTCAACAGCAAGGTACTCACCATCCGTGGCGTGCGCGGCCGGCCCAGCAGCGTCGTCCCACCCACCCTCCGGCTCATCGAGTCCGGCAAGTACCCGCTCGAACTCTTGTGCACGGGCCAGTTCTCGATCGAACAAACCGAGGAAGCACTTGCCACCACCGGCCGCGAACCCGACGCCATCCGCTCGAGCATCATCCCCACCCTCGCGTGAACTCACGCGCACCCGGCCAACGCAACCATGCCGAACCCATCCAAGGAGGTACGAACGTGACTAGCACAGAACGTTCGAAGTCACCGCTGATCACCGACAAGTGGCAGGTCAGCGGCAGAATCTATCGCGATTCTACGATCTTCGAGAAAGAAATGACGTCGGTCTTCGGACGCACGTGGGTCTATGTCGCCCACGAGTCCGAGATCCCCTCGGGTGGCGACTACAAGACCGCCTACATCGGCCAGCAGCCCGTCATCGTCAGCCGCAGCTCCGACGACAATTCGATCAGCGTCATGTTCAACCGGTGCCGGCACCGCGGTTCGGCCGTCTGCCAGCAGGAATTCGGAAACTCAAACTTCTTCCGGTGCGCCTACCACGGCTGGACATACAGCTCGTCGGGCCGGCTGATCGGTGTGCCCTTCGACGACGGCTATGGCGAAAGCTTCGACAAGACCAGCATGGGCCTGTCCCACGTCGCTGCGGTGCAGTCCTACCGGGGCTTCATCTTCGCCACCCTCGCCGGCGACATCGACGATCTCGAAACCTACCTCGGGCACGCCCGCCAGTACCTCGACTTCATCGCCGACCTCGGTAACAGCGAGGGCATCGAACTCACCTCGCACGCCCACAAGCTCGTCTACCACGGCAACTGGAAACTGCAGATCGAGAACACCATCGATCCGTACCACTTCTCGTTCACCCACCAGAGTTGGCTCGACATCTTGAAGGCGCGCAGCGGCAAGAGCAGCCCGTGGGTCAAGAACGTCCGCACCAATGACGAGTGGCGGGGAATGGATCTCGGTGGCGGACATGCGGTCCACGAATTCGGCAAGCTCGGAGCCGAGGCCGACGCACACGGCATTGCCATCGGTGAGTTGATTCCGTTCAACCTCAACATCTTCCCGAGCCTGGCCTTCGTCGGCGCCCACCTGCGCCTCGTCGTCCCACGCAGCGTCAACGAGACGTGGGTCTACCTGTATCCGATCCTGCCCAAGGGGGCAGACGAGGAGACCCGGACCCGCATCTTGCGTGACCACGAAATCTTCTATGGCTCTGCGGGGTTCGGGTCCACCGACGACATCGAAGTCGGCTTCGACCGTGTCACGGCAGGCCTGGAGGCAACCGACAGCCCCGAGGACTGGGCTCTGATGGCCCGCGGCCTCGACCGCGAAATCGTGGACGAGGAGACGGGGATCCGCACCGGCCGGTCCTCCGACGAAGTGCCGCAACGCGCCTACCTGCGCCGTTGGCTCGGACTGATTGAGGAAAACAATGACATCAACTGACCTCGCCCCAACCCCAACCCCAATGTCGACCGACCTGATCGCGGTCGAACAGTTCCTCTACGCCGAGGTCGACCTGCTCGACCGGCGCGAGTTCGAGGCGTGGCTCGAGCTGTTCACCGACGAATGCACCTACTGGATCCCGGCCGGCGTGGACGATCTCGACCCCACCCGGCGTGTCTCCATCGTCTACGACGACCGCAAGCTGCTCACCGAGCGGATCTGGCGGTTCGGCAGCGGTTTGGCCTACGCCCAGCAGCCCCGATCGCGCACCGCGCACCTCGTCTCCAACGTGCAGATCGTCGGACACGACGAGGCGACCGGCACCGAGCCGGAGATCCTTCACGTACACGCGAAGTTCCTCATCTCCGAGTTCCGGCGAGACGCGCTGTCGGCCCACTCCGGCCGCTACGTCTACCGCCTCGCCAAGACGGACGACGGGCTGCGTATTCGCAGCAAAAAGGTCGAACTGATCAACAACGACGGCCGGCTCGGCAACCTGAGCCTGCCGATGTGACCGCCCAGCCAATCGTCTCGAGCAGGCAAGGAACGCGATGAACAGCATGCCACCTGGCCCGTCCGGCGCCGAACGCACGACTGTGCCGGCCAGTTCACGCCCCGATGATCACGGCGCCGATCGCATCATCCTGCGCAGTGAGTTCGCCACGGTCGCGGTCTGGCTCCGTGATCCTGGCGGCCGGCCCCGCCTGCACATCGAAGACCTGCGCACCAACCAAGGTGTGGAACTCGATGCGCTCGAGCTCGAGTCCCTCGCCTGGGCCCGGCACGCGGATCTGACCCCGCTGCTCGACCCCAGCGCGACCCGCTGGATCGGCACCGGCGACTGAAGACCATTCACAACCTTCGAGAAAGTTCCGATCATGACACTGACGAAATCGCTCACACAGAAATGGATCTGTGTGGCCTGTGGCGACATCTACGACCCAAGGGAAGGTGACCCCGAGGGGGGCATCTCCCCGGGTACCGCGTTCGAAGACATCCCCGACAGCTGGGTCTGTCCCGTCTGCGGCGCCCGCAAGAGCGACTTCGAACCGTACGACGAGGACTGAACCGATGCCCGATACCTCCAAAATCGTCCTCGTCGGTGGCGGCGTGGCCTCGGCCAGCACAGCGCGCGAACTGCGCGCGCAGGGTTTCGACGGCTCGATCACCCTTGTGACACGAGAACTCGACAAGCCGTATCACCGGCCACCGATCACCAAGGCCCTGCTGTCGGATTCGGCCGACCACCTCGTCGACGTCGCAACCCCCTCCTTCTGGGACGAACACGACGTCGAGGTCCTGACCCGCTCCGCGGTGTCGGTGATCAATCGAGACGAACAGACCATCACCTTGATCAACAAGACGGTGCTGCCGTACGACCGCGCGCTCATCGCCACCGGCGCGAATGTGCGTCGCCTCAACATCGACGGTGCTGCGCTCGAGGGCATCCACTACCTGCGCACTCCCGCGAACGCACACAAGTTGCGCGCCGAGGCCGCCGGCGCCACCCACGCCGTCCTAATTGGAGGATCGTTCATCGCCGTCGAGGCCGCGGCCTCGCTGACCAGCCGCGGTGTTCGCTGCACCCTCGTGATGCAGGAATCCCGCTGTTTGGAGCGAACTTTCGGCTCCACCGTCGCAACATACGTCGAGACCGTCCTGCGTTCGCACGGTATCGAGGTGGTCGCGAACACGGACGTCGCGGCCTTCACCGGCGACTCCCGGGTGACCGGGGTCCGCACCGCGGACGGCCGCCAGATCAACGGGGATCTGGTTGTCGTCGGGGTCGGCGCGGTTCCGGACACCAAACTGGCCGCGAAATCCGGGCTCGAGATCGGGCCGACGGGCGGGGTGGCCTGCGACGGTCAGCTGCGCACCAGCGACCGCCGGATCTATGCCGCCGGAGACATGTGCGAGTACGTCAGCGGCGTGCACGGCCGGTCGATCCGGGTCGAACACGAAAAGCACGCCATCTCCCAGGGCGTGACCGTCGCGCGCAACATGCTCGGGAGCGGACTCGACCACACCGAGGTGCCGTACTTCTGGACCGAGATCTCGGACTGGATCACCCTCGAGTCGGTCGGCCCGGCCCGGGAGTGGGACGAGGAACTGATCACCGGATCGGTCGACGACGGTGTGTTCACCGTGTGGTACCTCCAGGGTGGTCGCCTCGTCGCCGCCGTGACCTCCGGCCGACCGCACGACCTCGACGTCGCTCGGGAGTTGATCGCCGATCACCCCACCGAGACCGACCGCGTACGGGACGCACTGACTGCGCGCGTGTGATCAGCCGTTGACACCCGGGTCACACCGACTCCGAGGTGTTCGGGTGGTGCGGCCACCTGGCCGAACAGTTACCGGTGGCCGCACCACCGGCTTGCCCTCCCCCCCCCGTCCGGGATGCGTCCTCGAGCTGTAGCCCGCCCCTCGTCCGTCCCACAGGTGACACGCCGCCGTGTGCGGCGTTCTTTCCCAGCACGCGAGGTGCGTCGTCAGCTGGGGAAGGCACCCTGTCGCCGCACAGCGGTTGTCGAACACGGTCCTCCCCCTCTGTATTACCCCGAAGCTTTGGAGCTGCAATGAAAACTAGCGAGCAGATCGTTCAAGAGTTGCCGTGGCGATGGTCCGTACAGGGTCGGATCGTCATTCTCGGCTGGCTGGGATACATGTTCGATGCCTGGGATGTGGCCCTGAATGGCTACCTCACGCCCCTGCTGGGAACCCAATTCGACCTCTCGACCGAACAACGCGGTTGGGTCGCGAGTGCGAACCTCATCGGCATGGCGGTCGGCGCCGTGGTCTGGGGCACTATCGCCGACCGGGTCGGACGGAAGAAATCTTTCACCCTGACGCTCCTGATTTTTGCTCTGTTCTCCCTGCTCGGTGCCCTCTCCCCGACCTACACCGTGTTTTTGTTGCTCCGCTTCGTCGCCGGTTTCGGTCTCGGCGGATGCATCCCCGTCGACTACGCCATGGTCAGCGAATTCTCGCCCAGCAAGCAACGGGGGCGGGTGCTGGCGACCATGGGGCTGTGGTGGCCGGTCGGGGCCACCCTGGCGGGCCTGACGGCCACCCTGCTGCTCCCGGTCGAGGGGAACTGGCGGTGGATGCTGTCCCTGATGGTGCTTCCGGCACTGCTGCTGTTCTGGGTTCGGCGGGCCGTACCCGAATCACCGCTGTACCTTGCCCGCAGCGGCCGCGAAACCGAGGCCCGGCAGGTCATCGACGATCTCGTCGCGCGCACGGGGGCAAAGGTCGAATCTTATGTGTTCGCTCCGAGGCCACGAGTACGGCGGGAAGCGAGACGGCTGCGCGCGGCCGCACAGCAGCTCAAACTTGTCTGGGCCTTCAACCCGAAGGTGACATCGGTGGCATGGCTGCTGACCATCTCGATCCTGATGGTCTACTACGCCGCGCTGAGCTGGATGCCCTCGATCCTTCGGGCCGAAGGGTACGGCGAGCAGGCCGCCTTCGGCGGCACCACAGTCATGACCTTCGTCGGGATCTTCGGGGTCCTCGTCTCCATCGCCTTCGTCGATGTCGTCGGCCGTAAGAGGATCATCGGGATCTCCGCACCGCTCGCCACGGTGGCGCTCGTCGCCTTCGCCGTCCTGCTCTCCCACGGCGGGCCGTCGGTACTGCTGCTCGCGGTCTTCGGTTTCCTGATCCAGGTGACCATCCCGGTCCTGTACACCTTCGTCTCCGAACTGTATCCGACGGACCTTCGTGCCAGTGGCTTCGGCTGGGCCTCCTCTGCCGGGCGGGTCGCCACCGGGCTCAGCCCGGCGCTGTTCGGGACGCTGATGTGGCCGCTTCTGGGCCTGTCGATGACCTTCGCCGTTCTCGCGGTCTTCCTCGCCTTGACCGTGATCTGGATGTTTGTGGCCGTCCCCGAAACCAAGGGCAAGGAACTCGACCACATCACCGAAGACCGAACGGAGTTATCGGTCGCACCGGCGGACGCCATCGGGAAGCCGACCACCCACCTTCCGCGCACCTAGGGGTCGCTCCCACCGGTGAGCCGGGTGTGGGACAACGCAGACCTTCGCGCGCCTGCCCGCACCCGGCTCATCTCTGCGTGGCACCGCCTTCGGCATTCGCCATCCCGGGACACCCTCGGATCGGTTCCGCCCCTTCAACTCTGCAGGAGAACACATGCGTATCGCCAACATCAATAGTCGTGCCGCATTGGTCGTCGGCAAGTCGGGCGGCGAGCGAGTGGTGGATCTCGCCTCCGCCTCGCGAGGGAATTTCGGCCCCGCACTCCCGGCCGTGTACGACGCATGGGGGGACGTGTGCGCCTGGGCGGCAGCACAGGACCTCACCGCGCTGACCGAAAGCAGTGTGGCAATCGACAGGACCGAGCTGTGTGCCCCGTCGCCTGCGCCACGCCAAGTCTTCGGCATCGGATTGAATTACCACGACCACGCTGCCGAATCCGGCTTCGAACCGCCCACCGGCCTCCCCCCGGTGTTCGCGAAGTACGTGTCGAGCTTCTCCGGCCCGGACAGCGAAGTGGTCCTGCCCGCGGGCGGCCATGTCGACTGGGAAGTCGAACTCGTCGCCGTCATCGGCTACGAGGCACGCCGAATCCAGGCCACCGACGCATGGTCGTATGTCGCCGGACTCACCGCAGCACAGGATCTTTCCGAGCGCATCAGCCAGATGCGTGGGCAGGCCCCGCAATTCGGATTGAGTAAGTCCTTCCCCGGCTTTGCTCCCCAGGGGCCGTGGCTGGTCACCCCAGACGAATTCGACAATCCCGACGACCTCGAACTCGGCTGCGCCCTCGACGGAGAGGAGGTGCAGAAGAGCCGCACCCGCGATCTGATCTTTCCGGTGTCGGCCCTGGTCTCCACCCTCTCGCAGATGGTCACCCTGTACCCGGGCGACGTGATCTTCACCGGCACGCCCGCCGGCGTCGGGGCCGGACGCACACCGCAACGATTCCTGCAGCCCGGAGAGAAACTCGATACCTGGATCGAGGGCATCGGTGAGCTGCATCAGAGCTTTGTCACCGATCCGCACGCCGGGTAGCGGCGCCGCACACCTCGACGAGAACTCACAGGCGGTCACCCGTGACCTGGATGTTCGTGACTGTGAGTCCATCAAGGTGGTGCGGCCGAGTCCAGAAGAGTTGGACCATGGCACCTCTGCCGATCCCAGCTTGCACACGTCCCCGCATCAATCGCACCGCGTTGGTCCCGCTGCCGTCACCCACCCCGTGCCACCGTCACACCAGGAGGAAGTCACCATGAGCATCGCCAATCGCCACCGCAATCTCAGCACTGGAAGGAACGGTGTCGCAGCCGGGACCGCCGAGGATCAGATGCATCGGTATCGTCAACAACGTCGTCGCAACGATGTGCAACGCCGGCGCCGCCAGAACGCGGCAGCGCCGACCGAGGCGGAGCTGATCTTGCACCTTGCTTCGACGTGGGCGCCGTACGGCGGAGTACCGGAAGAAGAGACCTTCCAAAGGTTCGGACTTTCACGCCCTCAATTTGCAAACCTGCTCTGGCGCACCGTAGCGGCAGCCGGGTGCGGCCCTGAGGTCGTGACCACGCTCGCGGCGGTCTATCCCCCGCACCGGCCCACGCCACAAGCGGGTCGTTCCGAATCGACCGGCCCGGTACAAGTACCCAGCGACGATCGACATCCCATGAGACGCCGAGTCTGACCCAGACCACACTCGCAGTCATCTTCTCCGGACGGTCTCTCGGACCATCGTCCGCCTAAGGGCCCATGGCGCATAGTCGTTGTCGACCAGCCGAAACACCCACGCTCGCGGAAGCATACGGTAGCTGACAGCACACAAGCCGACGGGCCTCCGATTGCCCTGCAAGTCGAATTCCGGGGCAGACTGGTCGATGGTCCTACACTCCCACCCGGCGGTATGGCGGACCTGCCCGAGACGGTTCCGTTCTCGTGTCTTGGTGGCACCGCCTCGAGCGCCTCACCGGTGCTGCGCGTACTCAATGCGCGCCGACGGTGCGGTTTCGGCTGGCCAGGAGTCCGGCACCGAGTTGCACGCCGAGCAACGCGAGCAATGCCACCAGGGAGGGGGTCCAACTGCTCGTGCTGTCATGCAGCCACCCGATCACGATCGGTCCAAGAGCGGCGAGGAGGTATCCGACCCCCTGCGCCATCCCCGACAGCGCGGCCGCCTGACCGTGATGATCGGTACGCAAACCGAAAAGCGATAACGCCAGCACAATTGACGCACCAACCCCGAAGCCCGCGAGGCAGACCCACAGCAGGATCCATCCCTGGGCAAGGATGATACCGAGGACCCCGATGGCCATGGCGATGGTTGCCGCTGCCGCGATGGCCTGCTGATTCGTGAACCGGTGGATAAGGGCCGCGGTCGCGATGTTTCCGACGATGGCGAAAATTTGGAAGACGAACAGGTGCCAGCCGGCCTGCGTCGCGGTCACCCCGTAGGCTCCTTCGATCGACGGGAGCCAGGCCACCAGGATGAAAAACACTGTCGACTGGATCGCCATGAAGAGGGTGACCTGCCATCCGAGCGCCGACCGCCAGGGCGACTTGTACTGGGACGGGTGGGGGTCGAAGGACGCGGGAACTGTGTGTCTCGGTCGTGTGGTGGCGCGCAGTTGTGGAGCAAATGCGGCGAGCGCGATCAGTGCGAGGCCCGCCCAGATCCCCAGAGCGAGGCGCCAACCACTGGGCTGATCACCAGCGAGGGGCACGGCCAGCCCCGAAGCGAGTGCGGCGGCGGCGCTTTGAAACGACGAGTACATTCCGGTGATGGATCCGACCCGGTCCGGGAAGTCCCGCTTAATCAGGGACGGAACGACGACGTTGAGAAAGGCAATCGCGACGCCGAGGCCGGCGGTTCCCGCCCAGATTGCGTTCGGCGAGGGCACCGACCGAATCACGATCGCCACGCCCAGCAAACACAACGCCGCGCCGAGTGTTCGTTCCATCCCCAGCCTCGCCGCGATCGGCGGGGCGATCGGCGATGCGAGTGCAAAGGCGAGCAGGGGCATGCTGATCAGAATCGACGCTGTCGCAGCAGACCATCCGAAATCTGTGCGGATGTCGCCGAGGAGCGGGCCGACAGCGGTGATGGAGGCTCTCAGGTTCGCCCCGATGAGAATGAGGCCGACGATCAGTAGCCAGATTCGGGGATGCCCGCCGCCAGTCCCGGCGTGTGGCGTGGTTGTCGAGTGTGTTGTCGTCACTGCACGCCCCTGTTCTCCGAGGAATAGCGATGTTCGGCTTCCATCACGATTTCCTCCGCAATTGCCTCTGCAAGTTCCGGTTTCCTCGACTCGATAGCGGCGAGCAACTCATGGTGCTTGTCGATCAGGTCGGCGTTCTCGTCTCGGAATCGGTGCGGCCCGTGAGCCTTGCTGACTATTGAACCCACATGAGCGGCCAGCGCATCGAGGTCATCGTAAAGTCTTGATAGCAACGCGTTCTTGCCGGATCGGACCATCTTCTGGTGAAACACCACATCATGAGCGACGAATGCGCCATCGGTGTCGGCGGCGTCCCGCGCCGCCAGCGATTGCCGCATGGCCCGGATATCTGCTTCCGTCGCATGTTGAGCGGCGAGGCGCGCGCCTCGCTGCTCGAGCAAGGATCGCACCTCGAAAACCTCGTGCGCACGTTCGATATGCACCTGCCGACGGAGTGCGGCCTCGATTTCGCTGTGTGCCACGACGTAGGTGCCATCTCCGGGGCGCGAGTCCAGTAGGCCCGCGTGTACGAGAGACCGCAGCGCCTCGCGCACGCTGTTTCGGCTGATTCCGAGGCTGGCGGCCAATTCGATCTCACCGGGAATCCGTTGCCCAACAGCCCACTCCCCAGTGTGAATCAGCGTTCGGATTTGGTCGACTAACTGAGTGGCGAGCGGTACTCCCCGCTCCGGCTTCGCAAGTTCCATGATACCTCCAAATGTCCTACATTTGGTAGATTACCGGTGCACCGCGTGGATGTGAATGCCCAGTGGGAGGGATCACCACCAGCGGAGCTTGCCAGCCCTCGCTGACCGTTGCATGACCTCGATGTGCACCGCGCGCTCGCGCACCCGGCCCTCAGGGAGCCGACCCGCTACGGGTCTGGTTCCGATCTGCCGGTTCGATACTCGGGGCGAAAGAGCACGCTACGGGGCACAACTGATCCGCACGCGTGTGGAATCTGCGACGTGGCCGGCAACTGCGGCAGAAAAGTTGCGGTGCTGCTTCACCGCGCGTAATTGGCGCGCGGGGTCCGCTCGGCTCTCCCCTGGTTCCCGTCGGCAAGACTTCCGTCGAAAGCTCGGTCGACGCAGTCGGGATGGCCGAAACTGCTGTCGTGGATCGGGCCGGCACCGACGCTCAACGCGCCTCCACTGCGCCCGGATCGGGTCGCGATGATCTCGGCGAGGATCGAAATCGCCGTTTCGGCCGGGGTCACGGCTCCGATGTCGAGGCCGAGTGGGCTCGACATTCGCTCCAGTTCCCCGCTGGTGATACCCGCCTCGTGCAGCCGTCTGACACGATCGGCATGCGTGCGTCGCGATCCCATGACTCCGATATAGCCCGCTGTGGGAAGCCGGAGCGCGACCTCGAGCACTGGCACGTCAAATTTGGGGTCGTGGGTGAGAACGCACACCGCGGTTCTTGCGTCGACGCGCTCGGCTGCCGCTTCGCCGGCGAGGTAGCGGTCGGGCCAGTCGACGATAACTTGGTGTGCGTCCGGAAAACGTTCTGCCGTCATAAAGGTCGCGCGCGCGTCACACACGGTGACCTGATATCCCGCTGCGGCGCCGACACGGACGAGCGCAGCCGCGAACTCGATTGCCCCGAAGATGAGCAGCCTCGCCGGAGAGATGACAGCGTCGACGAAGACCTGCACCTGGTCAGCCTGCGGACCGTCGAACATCTGATGTGTGAACAGTTTCGCTCGCCCGTCAGCAAGACACTCCCGCGCGGCCAGTATCATTCGCTGATCCAGTGCCGCCGAGTCGGTGGTGCCGGCGACCCTTTGTGGCCAGACCACGACCCGTCGGCCGGTGAATTCCGCGGGACCGTTGATCACCACCGCTACCGCCACAGGTTGGCTGTTGCCGATGGAGTCGGCGACCTGCTCGAGGTCAGGGAAGGTGGCGCGGTTGATCCGTTCGATGAAGACCGATACCTCGCCGCCGCAGGTCAGCCCGACAGCGAGCGCGTCGTCGTCCGGCACACCGTAGCTGCGCACGACCGGATCCGAGCCCGCAAGCACGTCGGCCGCGACAGCGTAGACGTCGGCTTCGACGCACCCGCCGGACACGCTGCCCATCACCGAACCGTCTTGACGAACCAGCATCGCCGCGCCCGGCTGCCGCGGAGCGGACCGGTACGTTGAGACGACGGTGGCCAGTGCCGCATCCTGCCCGGAGGACCATGTCTCGAGCAGCTGTGTGATCACCTCACGCATCGACGATCTCCCATCAGTGACCAATTAACAGAACGGGACTCGATTACGACGGATTACACGGCGCAGCTGGAAAAGCCCCGGCGGCAGGCAAGCGCGCCCGCACGCTGCTGTGGCAGTCGTACGGGCGCGCCCACGTGGAGCCGCTCAGGTGCGCCTCACATGATGGCGCTCATGAATACTGCAGCTCGGCTCCCAGTGCCGCATTCCCTGGCCCCAAGGGTGTTTCATCAGTGCAGAGCCCCGCCTACCGGATTGCCGCATCCGGGGTGGGAGCGTGTATCCGTCGATCCTCGAGTACCGGGAAGTCGCGGCGGAAGCGCCGCGCCTCGTTCAGGTCGATCTCAAGCGTCAGCACCTGCTCTCCGTCACCGGCACGAGCAAGCACCTCTCCACGGGGATCGACGATCTGGCTGTGCCCTCCCATTTCGAGTCCGCCGTGCGAGCCGGTGGTGTTGCACTGCACCATGAAGGCTTGGTTTTCCAGCGCGCGTGCACGGCCGAGGAGTTCCCAGTGTTCGCGGCGCGGCGCCGGCCACGCAGCAGGCACGACGAATGCCACCGCACCCATGTCGACGAGAGTCCGGAACATCTCTGGAAAACGCAGGTCGTAGCAGGTGGCGAGCCCGATCCGACCCTGCGGGAGATCGATAACGGTGGGGTCTTCACCGGCCTCGATCAGCGTTGGTTCGCCCTCCCCGAAACCGAAACGATGAATCTTCCGGTACGAGCCGGCGAGGGTCCCATCCGCGCCGAACACGACGGAGGTATTCCACAGTCCCCGCCCCTGCGCGCCCGGATACGCTCCGTGAGCAGCAGACTCGATAATGCTCCCGGCGTGCAGGGTCGCGCCCACATCCCGTGCCGCCGCCGACAGGGCCTGAGCGATCGACCCGTCCACGAGTTCTGCCGTGTCGGCCCACGACGAGGGCGTAAACGCCCCATACGCCCATAGCTCAGGTAACACGATCAGATCGG
>NZ_LTCZ01000012.1:0-48127 GCF_001583455.1 Rhodococcus sp. LB1
CGAGCCCGCCAACGCCGGATCGGAGGTCGCCTGAAACTCACTCATCCACAGGTATTGACAATATCTCCAGACTGACCGCGCGTCCCCTGAACATGGCATGGGTGGCGTTGTCGAAGAACACATCGTTTTCGAACCGACGCTCAAGTTCAGCCAGAGGCTGTCCCGATGCCGCCTCCAGGGTTCGGCGGTCGACGTACACCGTCATGATGTAGCCGTCCACGACGCCGTTTTCGATGATTGTCGACATGTACGCACCCTCGACGGCACCGACATTGATGGTGAACAAACGCCGGCCTGCCCCAGTCGAGGGCAGGCAGCTGATCGACCATCCGTCAACGATCGTGTCCTTGGGATGTGCGATCGCGGCGTGGAGATAGCTGCGTGCGACCGCCACCGCGAGTTCTAGGTCGTAGGACTCCTTCAGCCTGAAGTAGTTGTCCTCGGTGGCGGAGGGATAAGCGCGTGGCACGTGACGGTCGTCCTTCATAGGGTGGGATTCACGCACGTGTGAACACGGTCGCGATGGTGCTGTATCAGTCGGTCGGTAAAGGCATCACAGGGTCGGCGCCGAACAGTGATCCAGTCTGGTTCCTGAAGGTTCTCCAGACTAGTCATTCACTCGAATGTCATTCAGCCGGTCTAGGTGAGGTGTCTGTCTTTTCGAGATTTCGCATGGGAGCAACGACTGATTTGACCTGGCGAGTGTCGCTTGTAGCTTCCAGGGTGGCACCGATACCAGAAGGATCCTGAGCAGGGCGCCCGGTATGTTGGGGAGCCCGGCTCCATCTGCCGCTTGTCTGTTGCGGCGGTGTCGGGGGCGGAGTCGGAACGTGCGTGCTGATGTGGGCTACGGGCTGGTGGTTTCGAGTGCAGCCGCCGCGAGTTGTCGGCAGTGTGAAGGTTTGTATGCGGACTGGCGTTTGCGCATCAGATCGAGGTTGAATGCTGCGGCGGATCGGCGGACGTGCTTCGACTTCAAGACCGAGCGGAGATGGCGGATGTCGTCGATGAGCAGGCACTGTTCGTACGCGCCGCCCGATTTGTGGTTGTAGTCGTCGTCGAACATCACTCCGCGTGCGGCGAGGAGGGCCCGGCCCCACCTGCCGGTCGGAAGATGGCGTTTGTCGACGAACATCACAGCTCCGATGGTGTCCGCGTCGTCGGAGACGGCGATGTAGAACGTCTCTAGGGCTGCCATCGAGACGCAGAAGATTCGTCTCCGGTTGGAGCTGGGGAAGCAGCTAACGGTCCAGAAGGTCGCTTCGGTGCG
Source organism: Rhodococcus sp. LB1 (assembly GCF_001583455.1). Taxonomy (NCBI): domain Bacteria; kingdom Bacillati; phylum Actinomycetota; class Actinomycetes; order Mycobacteriales; family Nocardiaceae; genus Rhodococcus; species Rhodococcus sp. LB1. The sequence continues at coordinate 1,271 of NZ_LTCZ01000012.1, forward strand.
GCGGGGGAACGGAATGCACTGAGCGGCATACACACCGAGTGTCTCGACGATCTCGGTATAGCGTGAGTGCTCTTGGAGGCGTCGGAAGTCACCGTCGTGGGCGGCGAGTTGACTGCGATCCAGTTCGATCAGTGGGTGCTGGTCGAGGGCGTTGTGAGTGATCGGATCGTGCAGCCACGCTTCTTGCTCGTCCTCGGTGATTAGTGTGTCGAGGGTCGACGGCCCGAAGTGGCCGCTGGCGTGTTCACGGTTTCGGACGATCAGCCCGGCGAGTTGTGCGTCGCGGACCAGTTGCCGCTCGACCTTGCGGCGCTCCGGTTCATCCCCGGGGTGTGGCAGGAAGCGAAAGATCTGCACATCGGGGTGTTTCTTGAGGTGGTGCGGTAGTCGCTGGGCGACATCCTTCGCGATGCCGATGTAAATGTCATGGTGGGCGCACTCGAACAGATAGAGGCCGCACCGCTCGGCAGGGAAGTCGGTCTTGAACTGCGTCAGACCGTCACGGTTGAACGTGTACGTTCGGTCGCCGTACCCCTGGGCAATTGCCCACTTCGCAATGTCGACGTTGCTCGACCATCGTGGTACGAGATCATCACTGGGCGCATTGGTTACCACCATGTGCGAATGGTACGAGGGGAGGTAGCCGGGGCGTTCGTTGGGATTCGGACTGTGTACTCGATACTCGCGGAAGCAGGTTCGCGGGTCGGCGAACTATCACGAGTCCGCGACCTTGGAGCCCGGCTGTCGGCCACCGCGACTGGACTGGGCCTGCCGCGATCGGACTACCCCGGACCCGTTTGAGAACTACCATCTGCGGGGTCGATAGATCGAAGTGGCCCTATGGACGGCGCGCTTCAGCTGCGAGTTGTCGATCTCGAAGTGAGCATCGACGTCCGGTGGTAGGGGATCGCAGGGACAGCGACCGTCGGCTTGACCGGCGTACGTTGAGAGCACGGCGCCGTCCTGAACTACGAACACGTCCGGATAGATCTCGCATGCCAGGCCATTTGAATTGGTGAGGTGAGTCGCCTTGACCTCGTACATTCGCGTTCCTCCCGGCGAGCGCCACGGGTTACCCGATGATCGTGTATTCCGGAGACCTTAACTGGTATGTGCCCACTGTTCTCGCAAAAGTCATGCCGTCATTCCTGTGAAGGGAAGGCGGCTGCGATTGGAATCGCACTCGAACCGCCAGTGGGTACCGGCAGTCCGAGTGTGCTGAGGGGGGGCACAGAGGCGTCGATCTCGCCCGGGGGCTTTTCGACGAAGGTGAGCAGAGGGTAAGGACGTTGTGTGGTGGTTTCGTTTCGATCCCGACCATTGGGCGGCGATTGATCATGCCGGTTCGTCGCGGTCTCTGTCGTTTGCATGACTGACTGCGCAAGTCTGCGACTGGTGAAATACTGACGACAATTTTCTACTTTCAGGGGGAGCGAGTGTCGGACATGATCGCCGAAATATCTGTGCGAGGATGACTTACAGCCCTGGTCAGGGGTCGTCGCGCCCATTTTTGCGTTCTCAGGAGACGTCACGGTGACCTCACCCTCGGACCCGTTCGCTTCCGATCCTTTCGCCGCCCGGTCGCCGTCGTACCCAGGCGGGTTACCGGCCCCGCCGTCATTCACCCCGAGCGCAGGTGACGCGAGTCCCGGTGCCCCCGGTGGTGGGCGTGGTCTGACGGTGGCGACCCCGCCTATCGGGCTCCTTGCGGTAGCTGGAGCGGTCGCCGTGCTCGGTGTTGTGCTCGGACTCGTGGCAGGCGGTTCGGGCCCGCTGGCCCTTGCGGGTTGGGCTTTGGCCGGTCCGGGAGCGATCGGGGTGTTATCGGCGTTCACCTTGCTGGACACGAAACGTCGGGCTGCCCCGGTGTACACGCAGCCAAGCTGGATTACGGCGGCGTATTGGAGCGTGTTGGTAGTAGCCGGAGTCGGAATTGTGATCGGCGCGTTGCGAGTCGCAGATTGGGTGGGCCGGCTGTGAGGATTTCCACACGGGTGGCGGTGGCAGCTGCGCTCCTTGCCTGCGCTGCTGGCGGGGCGGTTGTCAGTCCGATGACAGCCGCTGCGGCTCCATCGGGCACAGCGGTCACCGACTTCGGTGCCTGTCTGGCGTCTCAGCGTTCGGGCGACCTGCTGTTGATGATCGACGAGTCCTCCAGCTTGCAGACGTCCGACCCAGATGCGGCGCGGGTTACTTCGGCGGAGTACCTAGTCGGGCAGCTTGCCGCATTCGAGAACTCGTCCGGCGTCGACTTGAATGTCGCCGTCGCAGGGTTCGCCGACACGTATTCGGTCGATCTCGAGTGGACTGCACTTGACGACGGGACGTTGCCTGCCATCAACGGTGCGCTGGACGGATTCCGAACTCGCAACCAGGGCATCGATACCGACTACTGGTTGGCGTTGGACGGGGCACGCGAGACCCTCGCTGCACGGACCGCGGGCATCGACGGTGCCGGCTCGTGTCAAGCCGTTGCGTGGTTCTCGGATGGAAAGATCGATTTCACATCACGCGGCGACACACGCAAACCCTATGCTCCGGAGACGTCCCTCGACTCTCAGGCCGGGGTGGATCAGGTGGTCAGGACGGCGACGGAATCGATCTGCCGGCCAGGCGGCGTCGCCGACCAATTGCGTTCGTCCGGTGTCGTGCTTTTCGGTATTGGTCTCGCCGCGGGGACGGCGGCACCTGCAGATTTCGACGTGATGAGGTCGATCACGACGGGTGAGCCGTCGGGCTCCACGACATGTGGGGCGATCTCGTCGCCGAGCCCGGGCGACTTCTATCTGGCCCAGAACATCGACGATTTGCTGTTCGCTTTCGATGCGTTCAGCACGCCGGGGCAGTCACCGTTGGCGCGGGAAGCTGGAGTCTGCGCTCAGATCGTGTGTGAGGAGGGTAAGCACCGTTTCGTGCTGGACCGGTCGATCGGCAGTGTCGCGGTGCTCGGGTCCGCCGATTCGGAGGGTTTGATTCCCACCCTGATGTCGCCGCTCGGGGATCAGGTTCCTTTGCCGGACACCGGTCAGGAGGGGCGAGCCGATATCGGTGGCGTTGACATCAACTACCGGTGGCAGTCGCCCCGGACTATCTCGATCGAGATGACGAATCCTTCGGCGCCGCAGTGGCAGGGTTTGTGGTCCTTGGTCTTTGTCGATCCTGCCGGTTCGTCGTCTGCGCGTTCTAAGTCGAACATCCATATCTCGGGCAATCTGTTTCCGGCGTGGAAGGGGCAGCACACCGTCGCCATTCATAGCGGCGAGTCGTCCGTGCCGGTGGACCTTGCAATCGTCGATTCTGTGCGCTCCGAGATCGATGCGGAGTCACTGCTCGGTAAGGCTTCTCTGTCGGTGGTTCTGATTGGGCAGGATGGTCAGCAGCGCACGGTTGCGGCTGGTATTCCGAAAGATCGGATCGACCAGCCGGTGATTCTCGACCTCAATGAGGTGCCGGCGGGTCAGGCGACGCTCCGCCTCACGTTGGATGTCACCACGGCGGATGCGACGACGGTGTCGGGACAGACTGAACCCGGTACGCCGCTGGCTCCGCAGTCGGTTGACATTCCGCTCGCGATTGCTCCGCCCATCGGTTATCCGACGCTGCCGGCCAAGATTGACTTCGGCACGGTCGAGGGTGCCGGACAGTTCGGTGTGGATGTGCCTGTCACCGGTCCCGGGTGTGTGTGGCTTCCCGAATCACCTCCGGCTTCGGTGCTGGCGTCGCCGGACGGGGCCGGCAGCATTACTGTCGCCTCCTCGACGGCCGGGGCCGCCGCATGTGTTCAGGTCGAAGAGGGGCAGACCGGGTCGATTCCGGTGTCGTTGTCCGTTCCGAACTCGGTCAATGGTGTAGTCAATGGGTCAGTGTCGTTGATGGTTGCGCCTGCAGGTGAGCTGGATCGAGCGCTTCCCGTTGATGTGCCCTTCACGGCTGCGCTTGAAAAGCCTCTGGATAAGGGCAACTTCATTCTTGCGCTGGTCGTGGCTCTGCTGCTCGGCCCGGGGATTCCGCTGCTGCTGTTGTATGGCGGGAAGTGGTTCACGGCGCGGATACCTGCGCGCACGCTCAAGGCGCAGCAGTTCCCTGTCACTGTTTCGGGAGCCACGGTTCTCCGCGATGGTCGGCCGTTTGCGCTTACCGATCGGGATCTCATCGAGGTTGTCCGGGGGCTCGATTCGCCGGCGCGGCAGCTCGACATCGGTGGCCTGGTGTTGAGGACGCGTGTTGGTCGCTCGCCTGTGGGTGCCGGGTTCGTGGTGGTTGAGTCCGGTGCACGTGCCGGGGCATCCGGTTCCTCCCCGTCGATGTTCGGAAGGCGACCCCACGCGAGGTTGCCTCTGGCCGTGCACAACACCTGGTTCGTGCTCCATGACCCGGCGGGTCCGTCCGATGCCGCCACCGTGGTCCTGCTCGTCGGAGACGATGCAGGGCCGACGGTGCGGGGTGGGTTGGTCGACGATATGCGTAGTCGGTTGCCTGGCGTCCTGTCGGATCTGCGCGCGCGTGCAACACCGGCATCGGGTTCGCCTAGCGCTCCTGCTTCGGGTGGTGCAGCGGATTCGTTCGATCCCTTCGGAGGATCTCCGCAGGGTTCCTCGCCGATTTTCGGTGGTGGGAGTCCGGGCGCGGCTCCATCGGACCCGTTCGATCCCTTTCGTGGTGGAAGCAATCGATGACGGACTCGGCGACAACGACAACCTGGATCGACAACAAGGTGGAGGGTGACGGATGAGGCGATTTCTCGTCGTCGGTTGCGGTGGTTCAGGTGGAGCCACGCTGGCGTACATGATGGACCAGCTACGGTCGGACCTGGCTGCGCATGGTGTGAATGAGATTCCTGCTGGTTGGCAGTTCATTCATCTCGATGTCCCTACTGCTCCGTCACACGGTCCGGACGGTATGGGGAATGTGCGCGACCAGGGTGGCCAGTACGTAGGTACCGGTCCGCAGAGTGACAGCTACAGCGTTCTCGACAACGCGATGAGTCAGCAGTTCGCCGGGAAGCAGAAGCTGGACACGATCGCGACGTGGGCGCCGCGGAATCCTGCCACTGTGCACACGCCGCTGAGCACGGGCGCGGGTCAGTTCCGTGCATTGGGGCGGATGATCACGCTGAGTCGGGCTGTGACGGTTCGTGAATCTCTTCAACGTGCCTGGGAGAAGTTGTTTCTCGTTGAGACCGAGGCCGAGATGCGGGATCTCGATGTGCCCGGTGCAGGGAAGTACGATTCGGCTGAGCGCCCGGTGGTTCTAGTGGTGTCCTCGATGGCCGGCGGGGCCGGTGCGTCGATGGCCCTCGACATCTGTCGACTCCTTACCCTGATTCCGGGTGTCGATCCGCGGCTGATGGGTGTCTTCATGGTGGCACCTGACATCTTCGACGGGTTGGACGCGTCGGCGACTACCGGAGTGCGTGCGAATGCGCTGGCGATGCTCGGGGAGATCGTGGCGAGCCAGACCGGGTCTGCTCGTGAGCACGACGTGTCGATCCTGCGGGCGCTGGGACAACAGAACGGCGAGGGCGAGCTGATCCCGTTTGCGCGAGTGTTCCCGGTTGGCCGGTATGTCGGGGCCGAGCGGACCTTGTTCGGCGACGGCACCCCGAATGCTGTGTATCGGGGTCTTGGTCGAGGGCTGTCCGCGTTGATGATGAGTGTCTCGGCAACGCAGCAGTTCGTCGAGTGGGACTTGACCAATGGTGGCGGCCTGCCCGGAAGCCGGGAATTCCTCGGTTGGGGCAACGAGATCTGGGATCCGTTGCCGTGGGGTACCTTCGGATTCGCGAGCCTGAGCATGGGGCGCGACCGCTATGCCGAGTACTCGGCCCAACGATTGGCGCGGAGCAGCGCGGATAAGTTGCTCCGAGGTCATGTGCAGATCGGGAATCCGGCGTCGGAAGACGAACAGGCTGGTGCGATTCTCGACAACCAGTGGGGCAATATCCGCGGAAAGCTTGGTCTGCCGGCGGTGTCGGCAGGGTCGAATTTGCCATTAGACATTGGTAACTGGGTGACGTCCACCGTACTTCCGTCGAGTGACGCGGTTACCCTGTCGGCGCAGGTGGTGGACGGCGAGCTGCGTGACTATATTCCGTCGGGCAACGGTCTCAATGCGTCCAGTTGGGTTCCCGAAGTCAATCGCGCGTTGAGCGTCCGACGTGCCGCGCTGTTGACAGGTGCTCAGAGCGCCGCGTACTCGTGGGCCTACCGGTGGCATCTGGAATTCGCGCGCCGGCTTGAGGGTGTCGTCGCGGCGGCGATCGCGGACCTCGGGTTGCCGTATGCAACGGCGTTGGTCAAGCGGGTCTCGCAGTACATGCAGAACGACATCTTGACGACGACGCAGGACATCAGCAAGTACGCGCCGCAGGATATCGCCGCCCCGCCGGAGGATGTGCGCACCACGTTGGCGGCTTTGCGGGGCAACATTGCCAACGCCAACGAGATTGTTCAGAGCGTCCTCGATGGGGCGCGTAGGACGGTGGAGCGGCAGATCTACGCCTCGTTGTCGGCGCATCTGAGTGCTGCGGCGGGCGCGATGGTTACGGAGGTTTTCGATCCGCTGATCGCGGCGTTGAACGAGTCACACACACTTCTGCGTCAGGCTTCGCTGGAACAGACTCGTGATCTGGGTCTGGCGCGACTGCAGACCTCGCAGTATGCGGCGTGGCCGTCGGACAGCGATGAGCGTGTGCCGAGTCGGTTCGCGGAGGCGAACAACGAGGTGATGTTGACCAGCTCCGCGGATTTCAAGCAACGGTACGAGCTCGATTTGCCTGCGTCGGTGGGGCTGCAGAGCGTCGATCAGCGTGGGTTCGGTGAGGCGGTGGTCCGTGCGGGCGCGCAGGTGATCACGGGGCAGTGGCAGACCCTCGATGGGACGAGGGCGCCGGGGGAGGAGTTGCCTCTCGTGGAACGGATCGCGACGTGGCGTTCCCGGGTGTTCCCGACTGATCCCGGGACGGGGGAGTCGATTATCTCGTCTCCGTCCAAGTACGACGTGCACACTCGGCCGGCCGAGTTGCTCTCGCGTGCTCGTCTGTATGTGGCGCGCACGGGTGAGGCCTTCGACAAGTTCTGTTCGGTGTCGTTGCAGGAGTTCGTCACCGGTGTAGGTGCTGCGGAGTCGGAACTTGCCGGCCGCCACCGGGACGTGGTCTCGAAGTTCGGGCAGGCCATCTCTCTGGCGAAACCGTTGGCCAGTGTGAATGAACAGGCGTTGCAGGCTATTCACGGCGATCGTCAGATGGAGTATCGGTTCAAGTTCTCGTCGGTCCCGTTTCGGGGGTTGCGGGTGGGTGACGATCTTGTCGCCGCCCTGGATGAGGGTTCGCGGATCGATGAGAAGACGAAAGAGGTCCTCAGGAATGCGCTGAGCGACGAGAAGCAGATCAAGCGGATCGACATCTTCGGGTCGTACCCCAACTATTCGCCGTTGGCGTACAACTCGGTCCTCGAGCCGGCGGCGCGTCAGTGGCTCGAGTCGTCGCCGTCGCAGCGGAAGGCGTTCTGGACGATGCGGCGGGCGCGGCCTCTGGCTGCGTCGCTGCCGATGCATGGTGCTGAGCGTCGGGCGTTGGTGGCCGGGTGGATTCTGGGGCAGATTCTCGGCCGTATTCATCTGCCGCAGGCGCCGTTCGTGGAACCGGCCCGGATCTGGGATGAGGAGGCAGGGCGGTGGCTCGAGTTCCCGAACCCGCTGCTGACCCCTCCGTCGGAGTTTTCGGCGGATTACGACTGGCTGCCCGCGGTCCTCGAGTCGGTGCTGTTGGCGATGGCGCAGTCGCATGAACCGCCGGTGATGTCGTCGATGTTGCCGTACCGGGCGCTCCGGAGAATTTACGACGGATCGGCGGAGGACGAGGTCAGCGGCATCTTCGGGCTGTCGGCGGCCACTCACCTCACCGAATGGCTCCGAACGGGTTCCACGAATACGGGTGTGGGATCGAGTGTCCCGGACACCGGCGAATCGGTGACGGTGCAGGAACGGGCCGAGCGGGTGAAGTTGTCGCTGCAGGAGTCGCGAGATTTCGCGGGTCGGCACTACATGCCGCCGGGGTCGGGCGGCGCGGTCGGCGAGGCGGGTGCTGTCGGTGGTGGGGTGTTCTCCACTATTACGGTGCGGGCTCAGGCATCGAAGACACCGATCTTCAGGGATGTCGCCCCCGATGTGTTCTGGGCGACAGGAAAGCTGATTTCTCTGGTCGATGAGTGTGCGCTAGCTGCGCTCCGCCCGAAGGTGGGTGTGGACAGCGTTGTGCCGCAGGCTCCCACATCGAGTTGGCCGGCGTCTGGTGACGCATTCGAGATCCCCCAACGAGGAGCGATCTGACATGTCTGAACTGACCGTGTTCTTGGCGCCCCGCGGCATCGCGGAGGGGGTCAAGGATGTCCTGAAGGATTTGTCGGCTGCACAGTTGATCGAACCGTTCATCTGGATCGACGATGACGGGGCGGCCAAGAACCCGGTCGAGGCAGTGCGGGTCGAGCGGGGCAGTGAGTACGACACGACGCTGCAGGAAGTCGTCTCGACGCACCGGATCGATGTCCTTCGGCTCGGTGTTCTCGTCCCCGTGATCGGCGGCGAGGAACCGCTGGACACCGGCGTGGAACGGCGAATCGCGGAGTTGGCGACATCGACCTCCGGCGGCGCGCGGGTGGTCCGTGTTCGGCTTCTTCTCGCCCGCCCGGGTAGTGCTCCCACCGCAGACGCGGTGTGTGCACTCGATGGTTGGCACAACGTGCTTGTTGCGCCTGAGGACGCTCGTGGTCCGGGCATGGGGCATGTGGCGCTCGGTCCCGCCACTGGACCTGCCGATCTGGGGAGGTTCGCGGCTCCGGTGGTGGCGGGTGTAACCGGTCTGTGGAGCGATGTCGAGCACGCCCCCCTTGACGACAAGCCGGTCCTTCCCGGTCATCTGGTCCGCATTGCCCGGTCGTTCTATCGGCGTCTCGATACGTCGGTGGCCGAGGACTCGCTGCGGGGCAAGATCCTCGCACAAGAGGGTGGTTTCCCGCTGCCGCGCGAGAACGGTGCCCCAGTGACGTATATCAACGACGTCGCGCTGGCCACCCGATCGATGGCGGACGCGTTGTGGCGCAAACACGCCGGTGTGCTTCGGGGGCCGCGGTTGGCATATGAGGTGATCGATTCGCAGCGTGTCGGTTTCTGGGACGCGCTGCGGATGTTCTTCTCGTTCCTGTGGGCGGCACTGCGCAATGCGCCGTCGGCGTGGTACGCGCGGGTGGTGAACAGTGTGTCCACGGGAGTGGCGAACGCGGTTCACGCAACTGTGTTCGGGGCAGCGCCGTCGGCGTATGAGGTCGTTGTCAAGGGTCGGACATCGCAGGGTGATCGGGCGAGCTGGTCCGAGATCGGTTATGCCTCGGAGCAGCTCGGTGGAACCATGGATTCGCCTGGTGACGATCAGCATCATGCGGCGCGGGTGGACCTGTCCGATCTATGGCAGGACTACAGTCGAGCAGCGTTGACGCTTGCGGACGCGGGCGCGCGATCGGCGGATCTTCCTCCCGTGCAGGTGGGGGCCAGTCGAGGAATCCTCCGACGTGCCTCCGATGCGGTGCCGGGTCCGTCCGAGAGGTTCGACCAGATCCCGGGAATCGTGGCAGCGACGGTGGGAACCCACAGCGTCGACGCCACCGACACTCTGGGTATTCGTGAGCTCCGGGACAAGCTCGGGGCCTTGGATCAGGATCCCAATATCGGGTTGGAGGCCCGGCGGACGGGCGCCGCACTCGATGAGTGGCAGCGGCGGGGCTCCAACAGTTTCGGTGTCGTGGTGGGGCAGCGGATCGCGGGACAGTTCTACGCGACGTTCCAGGAGGTTCGGGAGTTGCTGGCCCGCTTGCGGGCCGCTGGTGAGGAGCCGGTGGAGGGGAGCCGGCGGCATAAGACGCTTGCACGGTGGGCGCAGATCACGTTCGCCTTGCTGGTGTTGGTCATCGCAGTGTCGGCGGTTGCGATTGCGCAGGACTGGTTGGTGTGGTGGCAGGGCGCTCTGGTGATCCTGACGGCGATCGTGTTGTGGATCGTCGGGTTGGTGATCGTCTTCATGCGGAGCCAGCAAGAGCTGTTCCAGCAGTTGAATAAGCGTAAGAAGGGGATCGCCGATCTCGAGGTGGACCAAGCCAATCTTCGTAGTGGGTTGCGTGACCTCGATCGTCTCGCCAGTGCGTACAGCCAGTACCTGGTGTGGAGCCGGGCGCTCGGCGCGTTCCTCGCCGAACCGCTGGGACCTGACGAAGTTCGCACCTCCCATGACGGACGCATCGCGTGGGGTCTGCCGAAGAGCACCGCGATCGGGTACGCGTCGCCGCACTCTGAGGAGGTGTCGACTGCGGCCGAGTACTTGCGGCAGGACCTGTTCGGCATGGGATGGTTGACGTCGTCGTGGGAGCGGCTTCTCGGTAGTGCGGGCACGTCGCTCGGTATTGAGGGTCGCGACATCGCGGCGAATCCTGCGGTGTTGTGGTCGGAAGCGGGTAGTGGATCGGGCTCGCCGCTCGAGCGGTGGTCGGCGGCGCTGTTCGCGGGGACTGTGACGTCTACTGGTGCTGCGTTGATGTGGGACAAGGCGCGCGCGAACCTCCTGGGTCCGAAGTCGGAGTTGGTTCGTTCCCTGGTGGGCACTGTCGATGTGGAGGTCGACGGCGTGACGAGGTCGACCTCGATCGACGACTTCATCGCGGGTGTGGGGGAGGAACGCCCGAGCGGGAGGGCGGACCATTTCGATAGAGGGGTGTTGACCGATTCGGCGACCACCGGGGGACTCACCGCAGTGAAGGATGACGTGCGTCACCGGAGTTACGTCGGCATCGGATCCGTCAGTGTCGTCACACAGTTCAGCGATGGGTTGTCGGTCGACAACCTTCAGTTGGCACCGGCCGCCGTCGCCGATGCGCAGGTCAGCCAATGGGATGTGCCGGCGTTCCCGACTGCGCACGCGGGTGGCAGCGCACCGTCCGGAGCTGCCGGGGTCGACAGCTTTGAGCCACCACGGGCAGAAGAGGGTTTCAGGTTCTGACATGGCAAGCGACAAGCAGGCCCGCCGCGAGACCGCACTGCTGGCATGGTCCCGTCCCGCTGGTGCTCTTGGCTTCGAGGTGCCCGCCGAGGACGAGCTTCGGCGGATAGCAGCGAATCAGGACACGTGGAGGTCCGAGGCTCCGTCCGCAGCGGCGGTCGACTGGGCCGACACGATCGTGCACATCCTGCATCAGATCAAGTTCGGTATGGATCCTCTCGAAGTCGTCCGCCACCTCCCGGACGACCTTCGGATCCCGACGAGCGGCCCTGTTCGTCGGCAGGCACCTGCCTCTGCTCCGGTTCCGGCTGCGGCCGCACCGGAGCCGCAGCCGGAACCGGTGCTCACGCCGATCGATGCCTTGTTCGCGTGGCGTGCGCAGCAGATCGCGAATGGTGTGGAGTACGCGGAGACGATCAAAGACGCCACTTTCCACAATCTCATCAAGTACGGCCACACCTCGGTCGAGCAGGTTCGCCGGCAACTGCGAGGTCCGGCGACAGCACTGGCCGAAGAGATCGCAGCAATTCTCGGTTCGTTTACGCAGCCGAGCGGTGAGCCGGCGCCGACCGATGCAACCGCTCCGGCCAACGAGGCCGCGGATACCCGGCCAGAGCCTGCCGTGACGGTGCCGCCGGATGCGTCCGGCGCTGCGGGCGTGCTGGATCGACTCATCACCGAAGACTTCTGCGAATACGAGTACGGCGAGACCGACATCGTCCCGACCGATCTGAAGTTCACGAAGATCGCGGACGGATACACCTTTACCTGGGCCCCGCACCTGTCCCAGACCGCGGTCACTCTGTACCGAATCGTCTCCGGTGAAGGTTCCGTTCCGCACAAGCCCGAAGCCGGTGATCTCGTCGGTGTCACCCTCGAGACGACGTGGGATGACGCACGCTTCTTCGCCTCAGCCGTGCGCAACCTGCAGATCTGGTGTCATACCGGAGCCGACGTCGACGATGCCCGCAAACGGCAACCCGTCCTGATCGCACAGGGCGAGATCGTCAGCCCTGTTACCGATTTCGTGCTTACCGAGGACGAAGGCCGGGTGATCGGCCAATGGAACGTGTGGTCGGGCACCCAGGCGGTGCGGATCCACCGGATCCCGCTGGGGACCGGATCGCCGGTGGTTCACGACCCGCGTAACGAAATTTGCTCCGGGCAGCCCAATCTCACAGGTTTCGTGGACCGCGACGTCGAGCGCGGAGCCCGATACCTCTACCGAGCGATGTCGGAGGTCGTCGTCAACGGCGGCACCCGGCTGTCGCAACCGGCGCAGGGTGAGATCCTGGTGTCGGTCGTGCTGGAATCGGTCAATGACCTGACGGTGCAGTCCGAGGATGCCGGCGACATCCCGTACTTCGACCTCGCCTGGACCGATCCTGCCGCTGGGCGGGTCGTCATCTACCGAACTGAGTTTCCGCCGGACGCCGGCTTGCAGGATACGGAAGTGCCCGAGGCGTCCCTGGGCCCTCAGGGGCTGACCGAGGAGACCCGACTGGCACACCCCGCAGTGGCCGGTGAGGGGCGCACCTCCCGGATGGTTGGTGTTCCGTGGCCGAGCGGGTGGGATCGCGCGTATCTGACTCCCGTCACCCTGCTGAATGGCACCGCACGTGTCGGCACCACCACGGTCCAGACGCGGCCCATCGCACCTGTCAGCAACGCGCGCATCATCGAACGGTGCAACAAGCAGATCGTCACCTTCGGCTGGCCGAAGTCGGCGGCTGCGGTCCTCGCCTACGTCGGGCCCATGGGGCTCCCCTTCGATCAGGTCTCGCCCAGTGCCGATGCTGACGAAATTTCCGCGCGTCAATACCGGCGGGACGGCGGAATGTCGCTTCGGTCGAACCTTCCCGCCGGTGGGTGCGCGGTGCACCTTGTGCCGATTGCGTTCTCCCGTGGTGAGCAGATCACGGGAACGGTCACGTCCATCGAGTACAACGGGCTGGTGCGAATGGCGTACGGCCTGCGGCGAGACGACAGTCCCGGCGCGTCGTCCTGGGTCTCCATCCATTTGTTCAGTGCGGAGGATGTGGAGTCGCCTCCGCCGCTCGTGCTGGTGTTCAATCGGGATCGATTGCCGCTCAGTTCCCGTGACGGCCGCAGTGTGCCTCTGCGGGGTGTCGGCGAGGATCGGCCGGTCATGCAGTGCGTGATGCCCCGATTGTCGAGGGGCTGGGCTGACACAGGCTGGAAGGCCGATCTGGGTGGGCATGCTGGGTATGTGCGTCTGTTCGTCGACGCCAGTCGGGCGCAGTTCGGTGCCAGGAGATTCGCCATGCTCGACCCGGCGGTCTCCACGCTGAGGCTGGATCCGGGTTCGGGGTCGTCGGCATGAGCGCTGTACTCCCCGAGCCGACCGGGTACCCGCAGGCAGAGGGTGTTGCCGCCCGTTGCCGGTTCGGTGAGTTGACGTACACCTCTTTCGACGACGGATCCGGTTCGGGGGGTGGGTGGCAGGTCAAGAGCACCGTCGGTGACCTGTCCGATCGTGAGCGTTCGGTGCTGACGGCGTGGATTTCTACCCGGTTCGACCTCGAGCCGCCGCTGCCTCGGTTCCCGACTCCGGCGGATATCGACGGTAGGCCCGCCCGGTTGATGTACGCGGCGGTCGACGGTGGTGCCGCGTATTGGCACACGGTCGATGCCGGGTTGGATGGATCTGGGCGCCCAGGCAATGTGTTCGCTCATGTCGTTCTGGATCGGGAGCTCGGGGCATCGACGTCGCCGCTGCGGCCTGTCGAGCTGTGGAAGTGGTCGGGGTGGCTGACGCCGTACGGGGCCAGGGCGGTGTTGGAGTCCTCGCTCGAGGACAGGCGAGTGCCGGTGCCGGACGGGCCTGTGACGCGGTCTCAGGTGATCGAGTTCTTGGACGATCCCGCAGTGTTCCGTGTCGGACTTTTTCAGGTGCTGCTCGATGCGGTTGCCGCGGCGATGGCAGGTGGTCCGTCGGTGGTGCTGACGGTCAGCGATGCGACTACCGCGGTGATGTGGATTGGCGCCGTGAGTTACTTCATGTCGCCGGGTTCCGCTCGGCGGTTTGCATGGTCGACCCACGACAAGGCGCATTCACTGACCGAAGATGTCCGGCGGGGATTGCATCTGATTGCGGTGCCGACCTCCGAGTGTGACGGGCTGAAGGCGGATCCCTCCTATGTGGTGATCGACGAGTACGAGGAACCTAGCCTGGGTTTGCTTGGTTCTGACCCGCATGTCACCAAGGATGGGCATACGACGGTGGCGGTCACGCCGTGGTCGATGCTTGCGCAGTCGATTCTGATCGATGCGCGTACGGCCGAGCAGGTGCTGGCGCAGCAGGACGATCTCGCACACGAGGTGGGCGATGTCGGGTTGTCGCCGATGTGGCCGCTGGCGATGGCCGTGGCCGACACACCGGAAGTGAGCGATGGTCACCAGGAGGCCATCAAGGTCATCCTCGAGGATTCGCCCCGCCACGTGCATGAAACGCCCCGGCTTCTCGAGCGGGTGCGTGGGATCTATCGTTCGGCGGCACCGAGACGGGCTGCGGAGGCATGGCGCCTGCTGATGCAGTTGGACGTGCGAAATGCGAATGCTTCGACCGCTGCGGTTCATTACGTCGAACGTGCTCTCGAGGATGAGGAGTGGCTGTATGGACCTGCCGTTCCACCGGTGGTTCCGTCGCAGTTGGTTCCGCAGTTCTCCGATGAGATCAATCGTGCGATCGGCACCGCCGTCAGGGATTTGCGGGAGTCCGCGCGGCGCCCCGATATCGATGAGGACGGGTCCGAAGAGTTACTGTTTCGGGCTCTGCGAGTCGCCGACCTCGCAGTGGTGACGTTGGCGTCGAGTCCGTTCGCCACTGAGGTGCAGGACATGTTGTCCGAGGTGCTCGAGCGCGCGCGTCTGGACGTGTTGTTCGATGACGTGCGTGGGGACGCGTTCGTCGCACGTGTCGGAGAGCTTTCGGGGTGCACGCTTCGGAATGTGGTGCGTCCCGTGGTCGAGACGGCGCCCAAAATGACTTTCGGCGATTTCGGGCGGAGGCTGAGCGCCCCGGTACTCCGGTGGCTGTTCCCGCGAGACGCTTCCGGCCCTGAGGGCGCCGATGCCGGCGAAGCCGAGAGCATGCTGTTTGCCGAGTATATTCATTCGGTCCTCGTCGCCGACGACGGCACTGTTGAGGAACGAGAGCGAGTTCGTCCGTATGCGGATCTGGCTGTTCGTCACCTCCTTCTCGCCGATCAGCGGACCGATGCGAGTGCGCGAACGGAACTGGTCGCACTTTCCCGTGCTGCGTCGCTGACCATCACTGATGTTTTGACGCTGTTCGGTAAGTTCGGTGACCGTGTTCCTCCCGGTGTGGCGGCGGATCTGTTGCTGCGGTGTGAATACGATTCGGATCTGGCTGATCTGATTAATTATGTTGGTGCACAGTGCGATGCCGTCTTGTTCGAGGCGTCGTTGGTGGTCAGTCCGGATTGTGTCGCCGTCGCGGCTGCGTCGATTCGTGGGATTCGAGACTGGGCAGCGATCGATCAGGCAGCGCTGGAAGAGCTGGTGCACACTCATGTCGAGGTTTTGCTTCCTGAATTTGTTCTTCTGGAAGCGGATTCGGTCCCGGTCGATCTTGCTGTCGATGTGTGTGTGCTCTTCATTGCCGCCCAGTCTATGCGTTTGGCCTGGGCGGACGCCGGTGAATCAAGTGGTCTGCGTTTCGAGTCACTGTTCGAGACCAACATGCGTGAGATCGTTTCTGCCGTCACCGAACTCGTGGCCAGCGGTGCAATGGATATTGACTGGATCGCGGCGCAGGCCATCCTGATTTCGCTCGCCCAGAGTTCCGCCGATACCGACGACTCGAATTTCATCGGTGTGCTCGGAACACACTCGCACAGACAACTGCGTGGGCCGTTGTGGTTGGACGACGTTGTGGAGAGCCTGGTGCAGAGTGGCAGATACACCGGGCCGCGGACCACCTCCGACATCCGCGACGCCATCTGGCCCGACGTGCGGAACATGTCCGCCGCCCGAGGCGAGGAAACCATTCGCGGCTATGAGCCAGTCGCGGTGCAATGGCTCCGGAATTTTGGAATCGGATCCACGGAAAGGCAGAACACATGGATCCACTGACGATCCGCCGCAGCGCGTGCGACGGACTGGCGAACAGGCCGACAGCGAAGCGAGAGGAACCAACCTCATGGTGACCCACGTTCTGGATGGCAAGAGCCGGGCGCACCTCCCGCGCCGCCCACTCGCCGTGTCGATGGCCGTGGTGGGGGAGCCAGGTTCGGCTGCACTCGCCGCCCGCATGAATGGAAACGCTGATCCGAGCGCCATCGTGCACAGCCCAGTGCTGTTGATTCTGCCGCGCGTGCAGCATGAAACCTTGATCGTGGCCGTGCCGGGCGAGGGACGATCTACCTTCCCGACCGGCACGACCATCCATGTCTCCGTCGCAGTCGACAGCGCGCAGGATCCGGATCCCGATCGCGCACAGTTAACGGCACGGGACGTGTCCGGGCTCAGCTACCTCGAGCTCGCCACCATAGGCCCGGACGGTGACCGGCTTGCGGTCACCACCCGGCTCGAAGATCCCGAAGTGCCATTGGGGCCCCTAGCTTCTCGGGCCCGCGCCGCGGCCCGCGCCGTGCTGGGTGTGGACCAGGTCCCCGACGAGCGTCAGACCGGAATTGACGTGCGCGTCGATACCAGTCTCTCGATGCTCGGGTCTGTTCGGAACGGCGGCGTCCACGCCATCATGGACATCGTCGCCGGCATCTCGTCGGTGGTGTCCGCAGACGAGGTGCCGCGGGTGTCGCTGATCGGGCATCGGAGTGTCGGTTTGCCAGCGGTCGACGTGACCGAACTGGCTGCGCGAACCCAGGAGGCGTTGCTGTCGTCGAAGTTCGGTGTCGGCTTCGACCCTTCGGTTACGACCGAGGGCTCGGTGTCGGGTGTGCGTCGAATGACCGTCTCCATCACTGATTCGGCCTCCGGGGCTTCACTTGGGGGTGGCGATCCCCTCGCGGTGACCGTCGTCGTATCCCCCTCCCGTGCAGCGCTGTCCTCCCCCGAGTTTGTCGGCGCAGTGGTTCCGCCGTCGCCGAACGGCGGCGACACGTCCGAGTTTCTGCTCGGAGACCCGGAAATCGTCGACCAGGTCGTCGAGGCAGTTTTGCGGCCACTGGTGCACAACAACGGACGTCTGTCGGGAACCGTGTCATGACGAAGTGCCCACGGTGTTTCAACAATCTCACCCACGAATGGTTCGCGTGGACGGAGGCCGCACCGCAGCGAACCGAACCGGATGAACGTGCGACGGCGTTCACGGGGTCTCCGGTGGTTGCCGGCAAGACCTGTGAGCTTCAAAAGCCCGCGGACGCTGCGCCGGACTGGACACCGCCGCCGAACTACCCGGAGACGCAGCTGGGCGGCGCCGCGGTGGAGATCTGCCCCATCTGTCATTTCGTCCTTCCGCCTCATTGGAGGTGGGGGCAGGCGACCTGCATCGCGATGGCCGGTGCACGCGCGACCGGCAAGACCGTCTACATCGCGGTGATGATCAAGCAGTTGCAGCTTCTGGCCGAACGAATGAATCGAGCCGTCGAGCCTGCAACCCCTGAAACGGACTACAACTACCGGAAGAACTACGAAAACCCTCTGTTCGAGGAGCGCGGCATCCTTGTATCGACACCGTCGTCGAACACCGGAGATTCGTATCAGCGTGAGCCACTGATCTTCAGCCTCGGGGTTTGGAATGAGGTTCGTCGGTTCCTCGTGATCCGAGATGTGGCAGGCGAGGACTTGGAGTCGGGCAACACGGACGGCCATTCCTGGCAGTTCTTCCAGGTCGCCGATGCCATTCTGTTCCTGTTCGATCCGCTTCGTGTCGAGGAGATCGGCGATCAGCTTCGAGACCTGGTTCCGGTGCAAGCGAACCGCGGGGGCGACCCGAAGGTTGTGCTGCGCACCGTGATGAACATGTTGGGATACGGAACCCCCCGTGTTGCCGTGGTGCTGTCGAAGTTCGACGCACTCCAAGCTCTGGAGGAAGTCCAGGGTGGGCAGTGGAGTCAGATCATGTCCAATGCAGGTGCGGCGTTCTCCCGCGATCCGAGCCTGGAGCAGGCTCCGTACGCAGACGAGGACGGCCAGCTCCTGCACGAGGAGGTGCGGAGCCTGTTGCAGAAATTGGACGCGGGTCCGATGCTGCAGTCGATGGAGAACCCGGTCACCGGCCAGCAGTACCGGAACAGGTTCTTCGCCGTCTCCGCTCTCGGAGCGTCCCCAGTAGGCGAAAGACTGCACCAAAACGGCATCTCGCCGTTCCGGTGCCTGGATCCGGTCCGATGGGTGCTCTCCGAGCACGGGGTCCTCTAGGGCGGGCGATTCCAGAGAGGAGATCTGACAGTGAATCAACCTGACGACCCGTGGTTTCTCGGGGGAACTGCGGGTGGATCGTCCGAGACGGCGACCAATGGGACGTTTCATCCCACCGCCAACCCGTTCCTTCATTCGATTGCATCGGCGGTGACCACGCCCGCGCCGAAGGTAGGGAAGCCGCCGTCGATCTACCTCGCGTTCGGTGCCCTATTGGTGGCGGCCGTGCTCAGCGTGGTGTCCGGTGTGGTCGAAGTCCTGTCGATTCTCGGTGCCCAGCGAAGAGCGAACAGGCTTCTCGCGGTCGACACGACCGGTCGGGCAGCCGAGCTCGGGGGTGGTTATGTCGACGGGACAGCGACCGGATTGATGTGGGTTGTCGTCGGGCTGTCAGTGGTCCTCGCCGCCACCTACGTCGTCTTCTCGGTTGCCGTGTTCAAAGGTCGGCTCTGGCCTCGAATTGCGGGCACTGTCCTTGCGGTCATCTCATTGTTCGGTCTGCTGGGCGGCCCCATCGTGGTGGTGACGGTACTCAGCGGAATCGTGGCGGTAGCGGCGCTCTGGGTTCCCACATCTCGCCGCTACTGCGAGTACGCCGAGGCGCAGCGCAGGATCGTGCCCGCACATCAGTGGGGTTATAACTAGGGCGCCCAGTTCGTCGTTGGTGACGTATTGTGCGCGAAGCCGTCGCCGTGGTGAGTAGGAAGTGCCCTCAGCCGAGTTCGAGTACGTTCTGATGGTCGGGCTCCTCCCCCGCGAAGTTGTAACGAAGAATCCGTGTATCGGCATCTGCTGTGCGCGATTCGCAGCACCCTAGAACTGCGGCGTTGCCGTTCAGTTTAGGGCCGTGAGTGCCTCCGATAGACCTGGATAGGAGGGGTCCTCGGCGAGAACCTTTTCGATGCTTTTGCGGGCTGCCGCTTTTCGGTTCTGCGTGAGGTCGACTTGGGCGCGTTCGAGGAGAACGCGATGTCGGATCGCCGCGCTGCGACTACGCACCCGCAAGGCCTCCTTGAAGACCTCTCGGGCGGCGTCGTTGAAGCCGATTTGGGCGAATGCGCGGCCGCGGAGTCCCAAGAGGAGGGCGGTGGTGTCGTCGGCATTAGTGACGTCGTTGGTTAGTTCGATGACGTCTTGGTGCCGGCCGGCGTCGCTGTAGAGATCAGCGATGGACAGTGCTGCGTGGGTGGTTGGGCGGGCCTGTTCGGCGCTCCAGATGGCAGCGGGAAGATCGCCGGCAGACTGGTGAAGTTCGGCGACCGCGAGGAGCACGACATCGTCGACGATTCGCAGCTGTGCGGTGACGGCGGGCATGATTTCGACCGGCCATGTCCGATCGGGGAGATACTCGAGGACGAAGTCGAGGAGCGGCCGGGTCGCGTCTTGCGCGGCGGCCCAGCCCAGGAGGAAGCGTGCCCGTTCTTGGGCCTGCGGGTTGCCGCGGCCCAGCTCGACATGCAGCAGTCCCTCGAGGATCGCGGCGAGCAGCCGAGCGTGTGGGGTGGATCGGCCGTGTTTGCGGGCGACCGCGATGAAGTCGTTCGGTTGGCGCGATTGTAGAAGGGCGAAGAGATCCTTTTCCCACGCTGGTGCGAGCACCCCGGGTTTCGCAGGCTTCGGGGGCGACGTCGGCGGAGGTGGGGGTGGGGGTGCGGATGCGGGATGAACGGTTCTGGTCGACGATTGTTGTGCGGTTCGGGTTCGCTGTGTCGAGGTCGATCGACGCAGCGTCCGCTGGTGGGAGATCCCGGTGCCGGGGATCGACACGGTTCGGCTCACCCGGCCGTTGGCATGCCTGGTGACGCGGACACCTTTGCCGCCGACCGAGTAGCCAATCCCGCTGCGGCTGACATTCATCCGAACTCCGGGCACGATCTGGATGCTCTTGCGGATGCGAAATCCCATGGTCTCGTCCTACAGTTCGTATCCGGCGGGCACCGGCGGATTGGTCCAGTCGATCGGGGGTGGGCCGGGATGGGTGGGGTGGGGAGCGGGCGCGGGAGTGCGCGGTTCGGGGTCAGGTTCGTCGACGGCGACTCCGAAGTCGCGAGCGAGGCCGGCGAGCCCGTCATGGTAGCCCTGCCCGATTGCGCGGATCTTCCAGGCACCGTCGCGGCGGTAGAGCTCGACTGTGAGGGCTGCTGTTTCGGAGGTGAGGTCGTCGATGCTGAACGTGGCGAGCTCGCCTCCGCCGTTGTCGTGGATGCCGATCGTGACTACGCCGAGAACGGCGAGACTGCTTGGGGGTGCGGCGTCGAGGCTGAGTGCAAGGGCGATGCTGTCCACCTGGGAATCGCAGGCGTGCAGGTCGATGCTGATCCGGTCTTCGACCAGACCGCCGGCTTCCCGCTTGCCGTCTTGGCGGATCGCACCGTCGCGGGAGTGTGGTTGGTTGTAGAACACGAAGTCGGCGTCCCTACGGACCTTCCCCGCGGTGAGTAGGAGCGCGGACAGGTCGGCGTCGGCATCAAGGGTGGGTCTCCACCGGCAGGTCACCGTGGCGCCAGATGCGAGGAGTGCACAGTTCTGTCCCTTGCGCAGTTGCACGTGTTCCTCTCCAACCGCAGAGCGGGTGCCGTGGGCAGTGTGACTGTCCACGGCACCCGCCCTGTGTTCTGCCGATGTTCGGGAGCGCTATTTACTTCCGGGAGTCCAGTTCAGGCCCCACCCGTAGACGCGGTCGAGTTCATCTTGGCTGCCGTTGATGTACCGGACCTCGCGGGTGACAGTGATCTCGTGTCCGGTGTTCTGCACCAAGGCGATGGCGCAGATCGGTGCGTTGTTGTTCGGTGAGTCCAACCGCACCTCAACCTGGGGGCCAGAGGTGGGGTAGAGGGTGACGACACCGTCGACGGCCGCCCAGTTCGGTGCGCCTTCGTAGATCATCGCGAACACCAGGATTCGCCGGAACATTTCCGGACGAGCGAGGTTGATCTGCATGTTCTCGCCGCCGACGTTGGTGCCGGTGCGGTCGTCGCCGTCGAGCTGGATGAACGGGTGAGTATTGAGGGCGCCGAAGCTATTACCCAGCGCCTGGACAACACCTTTCGAGCCGTCCGCGAGTTCGTACAGGCAGCCGAGGTCGAGATCGACTCCGCCCGCCGGTGCGGCCGCGGCCGCCCACTTGGCGAAGAATCCCTTCTTCGGCTGCGGTGCGCCCGTGGACCAGTTCAGGTTGACCCGCATCGCGCCCTGCTGCTCGCCTGCCTTGGCGAGGCTGACGGTGGGAGCGGCTTTTGACAGCGTCACCTTGCTCATGTTGACACCGCCCTGTGGTGCCCCGGTGGAGGGTCTGGTGTAGTCAATCGCCATAGTGGCTCCTTGATCTCGCGGTCAGGGTCAGCCGACGGGGACCGATTCGGCCTGGTCGTCGTGGTCGTCAACGGCGATCGGTTCGGGGTTCCGGCGGTTGCGGATGATGCTGGAGATGAAGGCGGCGCCGATGAGAGCGACGCCGACGAGTCCGGTGACGTTCTCGTTGACGTGGTAGCCGATGGACACCAGCAGGATCACGGCCAGTGCGCCGATGGCCCAGTGGGCGCCGTGCTCGAGGTAGATGTAGTCCGACAGGGTGCCCTAGGGCGATGATGATCGGGTCCGAGGTGATCGCGAACGCGCCGATCACACCGTCGAAGGAGAACGACGCGTCGAGGACCTCAAGGTAAAGGAACAGGAAGAACCCGGCCTTGCCGGTGGCCTTCGCCAGTTGGGTGGGTCCTGAAGATTTGGTGGTCTCGGAGTCCTCGTCACCCTCTTCGGTGTTGAACAGTTCACCGAGTCCGTTGACGGCGATGTAGGTGATCATGCCGAGGACGCCGGCGATCATCACCGTGGAGACGGTCTCGTCGGGGGCGATGTAGGCGGCGGTGATCAGCAGCAGGGCGCCGGCGATGACGACCTCTAGCTGGTCGAGTTTGCCGATGCGGGCGAGGGGCTTCTCCAGCCAGGACAGCCAGGTGATCTCTCGCTCTTCCAGGATGAAACCGAGGAACAGCATCAGCAGNNGAGCAGGGTTTCGTAGCTGGGGCTGCCGTCGGGGAAGTACGCGGCGTCGTCGGCAGGCGGGTTGAGGGCCAGGTCGAGGGCGGCGGCGGGGCCGAGGCCGGAGGCGAGCCACACGATGACGAGGGGGAAGACCAGGCGCATGCCGAACACCGCGATCAGGACACCGACGGTGAGGAAGATCTTCTGCCAGAACTCGCTCATCCGTTGCAGGACGGTGGCGTTGATGACGGCGTTGTCGAACGACAGCGACACCTCGAGGATCGACAGGATCACGACGAGCATGACGGCCTGGGGTCCGCCGTAGATGGCGGCGACGATCAACGAAGCGATCGTGACCGCGAAGGACCAGCCGAATATTCGCAGAACCACGAAGCGTGGCCTTTCTCTAGTGCGCATGCAGGGTGGCTACTGCAGGGAAAGTACTGGGGGCGGGCTCACGTCAGGCACGTGAGCCCGCCGGCAGTGGATTGGGTAGTGAGGTGGCTATGCCCGTAGGAGGGACGATCGTCAGACGTTGACGCCGTAGTCGCGGGCGATGCCGGCCAGTCCGGAAGCGTAGCCCTGGCCGATGGCGCGGAACTTCCACTCACCGTTGTGCCGGTAGAGCTCACCGAAGGTCATCGCGGTCTCGCTGGAGGCATCCTCGGACAGGTCGTAGCGGACCAGTTCGCTGCCGGTGGCGCGGTCGACGACGCGGATGTAGGCGTTGGTGACCTGACCGAAGTTCTGTCCCCGCGTGACCGCATCGTGGATGGAGACGGGGAAGAAGATGTTGGTGACGTTCGGAGGTACGGCCTGCAGGTCGACGTTGATGACCTCGTCGTCACCGTCCCCGTCGCCGGTGAGGTTGTCGCCGGTGTGCTCGATCGACCCGTCGGGCGAACGCAGGTTGTTATAGAACACGAAGTGGTCGTCCGACAGAACCTTCTTGTTGTCACCGGTTGCGAGTGCGCTCGCGTCCAGGTCGAAGTCGGCGCCGGTAGTGGACCGCGCATCCCAGCCGAGTCCCACCGCTACGGCGGTCAGGTTCGGCGCCTGCTTGTCGAGGGATACATTGCCGCCTTTGGCAAGAGTGACGCCCATGGGGATCCTTTCACGCATGGAGGGGGTGCGCTTCAAATGGCGACCCCGCTCGAGTGTTCGAGCTCGCTCACCATAGATCGTGAGGATTCGGACATGCGAGAGGAGGTCACCGTCTGGTAGCCGAGCACGTACTATCAGCGCGTGATCGGTTGCCGGACTTACCCAGACGAGTAGATTTCTGTCTCGATTGGGCTAGGTTCAGTGCTACCAGAACACATTCACGTTGTCTGTATATCTTGCAGATGACGAAGCGTTACCAACAGTGATTTCCCACCTCATGAAGTCGCTTCCATCCGCGCCCGCCACACCGTAGTTAGACCTCCATCAGACCGTGCTCCCTGGTCCCAACAGAAAGGAATCGGCCATTCGGCCGGATCTCATGTCAGAGCTTGCCCGCGGTGAAAACACGACCCTGGACGGCGGATCCGTGACGCTGTCCATCTCCGGCGTCCAACAGGGCGGCACCATCGACTTGTTGGCCTTCCAACTCGGCGCTGATCAGCGGGTACGCTCCGACGACGACTTCATCTTCTTCAACCAGCCGTCATCGCCGGAGGGCGCAGTGCGGCTGGTCGCGGCCGACCGCATCACCATCGACCTCCGCGCTGTCCCCGCCAACATCGTGAAACTGTCAATCGCGGTGGCGCTCGACGAGAACGCCGCGGGCAGCCTATCGGCAGTAGCGAACCTCGGCGTCACCCTCGAGCAGTCGACCGGCCGACCCGTCACCGCGCAAGCCCTCGGTTTGACCACGGAGCGAGCGGCGATCCTGCTCGAGGTCTACCGCCGCAACAACACCTGGAAGGTCCGGAACGTATCCGCCGGCTGGGACACCGGCCTGCATGCCCTCGTCAACCACCATGGCGTCGAGATCTCGGATGAGCCAACGACACAAGCACAGCCACAGGTCACACCGCAGGCCCAACAGTCGAACCAGCCGGATCCACTCGGCGTCCGAACGGTGGCCGATGAAGCGAAGCTCTCGCTCGACAAACGGCAGAAGCTGGACCTGCGCAAACGTGAGGTCGCGAAGGTTCTGCTCGACAAGGGCGCCTCCGGGGTGCGTGCCCGCGTGGTGCTCGTCATTGACAAGACCGGAAGCATGCAAGCCGAGTACCGGAGCAAGCGCATCAACCAGGTTGTCGAGCGGATGGTCCCGGTCGCTGTACAGGTCGACGACGACGGCAAGCTCGAACCCTACCTCTATGGTGCCAGCTTCGCGCGCCTACCCGACATCGCCGTCCACGAGGTAGACAGCTGGTCAGCGACGTATCTGCATCTCAACGGCACCCACGGCGGGATCGACTACGCAGAGATCGGCGGTTACAACGACGAGCTGCCGATCATGAAAGAGATCATGTCCTCGCTGATGCCCGGGTCAACCATGCCGACGTTGGTGCTGTTCTTCACCGATGGTGGATTCCACAAGAAGGGTCCGATCACCGCACTGATGAAGCGGGCCGCCACCCTTCCCGCGTTCTGGCAGTTCGTCGGAATCGGCCACGCCGACTACGGGATTCTGGAAAAACTCGACACCCTGAAAGGGCGGGTGGTCGACAACGCCGGCTTCTTTAGCGTCGACGACATCTCGAAGATCAGCGATGCGGAGCTGTATCGCCGGTTGCTGAGCGAGTTCCCCGAATGGCTCCGCGCTGCGCGCAAGGCCGGCATCGTGGCCTGATATCCCTCTGACCACGGGCCACCCGTGTAGAGGACCGGCGGACCTCCGCACAGGGTCTTCGTATCGCTGTCCCACTATCACGACACGTGCTTCGTGGTTGTTCGATCAGGACGATGAAAACCCTGCGGTGGCGAGGCAGCCGCGATCCGGGCGTCTGTCATTCATGTGAATGACAGACGAATGTCGGTCGTCCCGGGCACATTCGCGTGCATGAAATCTGGTACTCCCGGTCTATGCGAGCGGATAGGATCGAATCCTGATACTTTACTGTTCAACAACCGTCGGCAAATGGTGAGCAAAGGTAGATCAAGTACATGTTTCGCAGGGTTTCATGCACCGCTGCACTAGCTCTCGCACTACTTGGGATCGGTACTGCGGTGGCCCACGCCGAACCGGCAACTATCTTCGGCGACGGTACGCAAGTCGTCGGCGTCGACATCGCCCCCGGAACGTACATCGGGAATGGACAAGCCGATGAGTATGGCTGCTACTGGGCGCGACTGAGTGGGTCGAGCGGCGAGATCGACGACATCATTGCCAATGACTTTACCGACTCGCCGAAGGTCATCGTCACCATCAAACCCAGCGATCTGTACTTCGAATCCGAAGGCTGCGGCACCTGGACGCCAACTGGGACTTCAACGCCGCCATCCAGCCCTCCTGCGCCAACCGCGGTCGAATCTGATTCGGCAACCGTAGATTTGGGTGACTACTGCTCGTCGAAAGGTGCCACCGGCGTCCTCGCTGACGGAACCACCGTCCACTGCGTCCGCGTCCAGTTCACCGACGCATACGTATGGTCGACAACCGACGGTCTTGTCGCCACCGACCCGCACTTTCCCGTCGATCCAGGCGGTAACTGCCTCGATGCCAATGCCGTCACCGCCAACTCTCAGGGCCGAGCTCTGTACTGCAACCCCACCCAGAATGGACGCAACGCCGGAAATCTCGTCTGGCAACTCCAGCCCTGAATGTGAACGGTCAGTGAGGGCCGGGATTCGCCGGGACCTTCTATGGTGAGACACTTCGCGTGAGGTGTGGCCACCAATCAGTCGCCGCGCGACCGTGCGTCTTGGGCGCATCCGGTGGTATTGCGATGTGTCCGTCAGCGTGAGTGGCGAATCCCTTTGCAGTGGAGTCCAAGAGCCCTGTTGGACGGTGTCGAGATGTTACGTTGGGATTGCCTCGCGGACATTAGCAATGCTCCACATTGCGATCCGAACAGTCGTACCCGGGCTATGCGCGAGGCAAAGCCGGGGATTGCCCGCACCTTCTCCTTGCAACGCAGGAGTGGGCGAAGGGCGCCACCGTGTTCCTCAACCCCGCCAACGAGCTGCGAGCGCGGAATTCACGGTAGCTGGATGTCATTTGTCCGAATGACACCCAGCTCCGAATGCTGGCTGGCTGCGATCCACAAATCTGTCACGCTTGCGTAGCACGGTTCGAACTCACCGCGTTTGAATGCCCACCCGTACGCCGTCCGCGAAGAGGATCGTCCTTCTCGATGACCGAGTTACGCTCGAGACCATAGAAATAGCGGCCCACGCCTGTACGCAATGGAAGCAGGCTCGTCACTTGTCGCAGGCGATACCGTCCTTGTCTCGATCGAGCTTCGTCGAGTAGCCGGGGTCGCCCTTGTAAATCGGCGCTGCGCCGGCAGCCCTGGCTTCGTCGCAGGACCCGTAGCTCACCGATTGTTTCGGGACGGTTTGGACTGGCGCCGGGGGATTCGCCGGGACTACAGCAGGCGCCGGCGGGGGTGCGACGACAACAGTTGTAGTGGGCACGACCGGAGCCACTGGCTGAACTACGGCTGATGTAGTGGTGACCGGCGCTGCAGCAGTGGTCGTGGCCGGCGCTGCGCTAGCTGTGGTGGTGGTCGGCCGTGTGCTCGACGCATCGTCAAGCCGTGCAACGGATGCCGTGGAGGTCGGTGTGGTGCTCGACTGCGAACCGCTACTTCCACAGGCGGTCATGAGTACTGCGGTGGCCAGGAATGCCATCCCGAGGATCATCTTCTTCACCCCGGCATGTAATCAGACAAACGGGGCGTTTGGTATCGGTCAGGTGACTGACAAAGCAGAGTTGTTCGCTGGAAAGCGATTACAGCCCGGACCTACGGCTCTGTATTCACCTCGCCAGCCTCACCAGCGCGAATGCTTTGCGTTCTGCAGACTCCGAGTAATGCGTGCAAGCCACGGAATTCGAGCGCGAGAGCTACGTCGGTCAAGGACGTTGCTGTGTCCTTGTCTCCTTACTTTCGCGCCCCATGATCGTATCGGCGGAAGTGTCCGACGCCGATATCGACATCGTCCCGCCTGCGACGCTCACCCGGTGATCGTCGGTCGCGGTGGAAGTCTGGTCCGCGGCCCGCGGGGTGGGCGGCGCCAGTCCGGCATGGCACGACTGCGGATAAGCAACGCGCCCTGGTCCTACAGCGGCAATTGCATCTCGCTGGCGGGACGAAGGGTGGGCTGTCGGCTAATTCGGTGATGAAGTACCGCAGGGCCTCGGCGTTGGTCGCGTCCATCCGGGTGGGTCGACGCCCGTGCGACTATTGGTGTGGGTGAGATCGAACATCACCGACTGGATAGGCTCGTCGATCGCCGGCTCCACGATTGGGGTGTCATCCCGGATGAAAACCATATCGGTCGGTGATGGCTTCCCTATATTCATTGCGATCAGGAAGGTCAATCCACCCAGCGGACGGGGATTGTCGGAGTCGCGTGTGTACCTTATCCTGCCTCAATTCATTTGGGGCATTGTCCGCTGTACTTGTCCAACCCGCGGCCGCCGTTGCGCTTCTTGCTGCGGCCTTTGGGTCCATCGGCCGGAGTGCGCACCCATTTGCCTGTGGAGTCCAGGCCGGGCATCCGTTCGGTACCAACACGGCTATAGCGGGTTTCTCCGTCGACAGTGAGCACACCGTCTTGCACATCGATGTGAGCGACCGTCGCCCAGAAGGAGTTCTTGCTGTTCCCGACATAGACCAGGATTTCGTCCGCATCCGGGCCTGGAAGTCCACTCCTGCCGGCGCGGCCGTAGCGGATTGCTACGCGGGGGCGACCGAACTTGTCCAGGGCACCTATTCCGTTGTCGACGCTTTGGTAAATGTTGACCAGCAGATCACCGTTTTCATTGGGGAGCACTCGCACCTGCTCAACGGCAGGCTTGTTGCCTTTGCCCGGGCCTTTGCTGTCCCCGTGATGGTGGATGAATGGCCACTTCTTGAGATCGCCCTGGTGGCCTTTGTCTCCGCTGATGATGACGTAGCCGTTGGTCTCCTCGTTCCGGCAAAAGAAGTACACGTCGAGGTCCCCGGTGCCGTATTTCGCGACGTTGCCTTTGCGGTCGTATGTGGCGCCGCGACCATCCCACTCGAGACCTACGGTGAGCACCCATTTGGGGTCGCCCTGACTTTTTCTCAGGTCAATCCGTGCGGTCTGGTTAGGTGAGTCCTTGGTCAGAGTCACCTTGACTTTCTCGAAGGAGATCCCAGGCGCCGCGTCAGGGTGCGGGTGAGGGGCGGGTGTTGCAGGTGCCGTCGGAGTCGCGACTGCAGCCTTCGCCGCTACGAATGCGTCCTTGGCAGCGGCGAACACCCCCTTTGCTGCGGTGATCGCTGGGTTCTCCGAGGGCGGTGCCGCTGCGGCCGCGGTGGTATCTAAGGCCTCAATGGATGGTGGGGACGTATTGGGGGACTCGACGTCGATGCCGTGCTCCGTGGCGAAGGCGGCAAGACCCCGGCTGTATCCCTGGCCGATGGCGTCCAGCCGCCAGGCTGACCCGCGCCGGTACAGCGCGACAACCTGCAGGACCGTCTCGCTGGTCAACCCTTCGGGCGTGAAGGTGAGAGCTTGGTCGGTGCCTCGGATGTCGACGGCGAGGGTGGGGACATCACAGAACTGCTTCCCCTGAGCCTCGGTGCTGGCGGTGACGACGACACGGTCGATCTCCGCTGGCAGGGCGTGCAGGGCGATCGCAATGGTCTCTTCCGACAGCAGAGTCACGCCGGAGGCCTTCGGGTTGTTGAAGAAGATGAAGTCGTCGTCGTCGCGGACCTTGCCGTGGCTGGTCAGCAATACCGCGGCGATGTCCACTGTCCCGGAGGGCCCTGGGGTTGCGATCCGCACCGTGTAGCGGTCATCGGTCAGATCGGTCTTCGACCCCTTGGACACCCCGACCATCGACCATCTCCTCGCCATCGCACCAATTCGGCGAAGGAGTCGCCGTCCGTTCATGCTTTCACAACCCGCGAGGAGAGTGTGATCCGCAGGCCGATCGCGTAGCGCTAATCGCCCCGGGGAATGGGAGGCCCACTGATGGTCTCCGAGCATGAACCGAATGCTGTGACGCAGACTGTCCAAGATGGTGTCCAGTCACCGGATCAGTGTTGACTAGAGGCAGCGGTTGGAGCTCGCGGGTTGCCTACCAGGGCGACTGTCGATGAAGTTTGAGGGAGTCCTGCACCCCGCGGCTACATCGATTCGGCCCTGGCGGATATGTGACGCAAGTGACGCACCCGGTCGGTGCGCTACATGTCGGGGCTCTTATCTGCGGGGGATGCCATGGCACCCCTGAGTTCGGGGGCATTCCCGAGCGGGCGTGGCCCGCTTTCTAGGCGATCAGGAGCGGATTGGCGCAGAACTAGGAAGCGTGACAGTGCAATGAGGGAGAGGCGATGCGCTAGTCAAGCGAGCGCGGCGATAACGAGGGGGTCGCCGCGATCATCATACGACCTTGGCTAGTCGTCGACTATCGGTGTCTCTGATAGTTATTCAGTAAATGTGTTTAGCCACGCCTTCACCGACTCCGCGTCTGCGTAGCCTTTGTCCCGAAGTGCCGACACAACGTCTCCGCCAGAGATCATCGCCACCGGGTGCTCGTCAGTTCGTACCTCCGTGTAGACCTGACTGTGGAAGTATGACAGCGTCACGAACACGCCGAAGTGCCGATACCGCAATCGGGAGATTAGGCGACTCATCGCCTTGACGCCGATCGGGCTGTCGATTGCGTAGCACTTGGCTTCTAGCGCAAAGTCGATCGCGATCGGATCGGACGGCGGTCCCAACATGTACTGGCCCACCGCATCACGGCCGCCGTCTCTGGTTGGACGCGTTACGTCGACGCGCCCGGTCGACGGCGCGATCAATTGCCAGATCGCTACGGCGCATGCCTCGAAATCGTTCGGTCGGCCGTCGAAGTGAGCATGAATCGTGCGAAGGATCGCCATACCTGTCGGCGTGGTGGGTAGTTGATCCGCCTTGCTGCGAACGATCAGGGTCGGTGGCGCGAGGAGCGCTCGATAGGACCGACCCTCCACCCATTCCCGCCACCCAGTCGGGCAATCGGGCGCCGATGTTGCGCTGGCGCCATCCCTCAATGCGGCGAGCCACGTACGGGGAATCACGCCTGCGTCCAGGACTGTGAATCGTGCGCGGTAGTTTTGGAATCGCAGTCCACCAGTACTGCGCCAGATCGCGACCAGCTCGTCATCACTCGTGAGAGTCTCGGCACCGGGGGCGAGTAGGCCACGAAATCGAACCGACCGACCAGGAAGCGCCTTTTCGAACAGGAAGAACGGCGGCACCTGGTCCCGGTCTCCAATTCCACCATGGGCAGCCTCGAAAACACTACGAAGTAACCGGTTTCCACCGTTGCTGGTCTCGTGAAGCTCGCACCCGGGTTTCCTGTTGTCGCCGTAGTAGGTGAACACGCCGGTCTGTGGATCCAGGAAGTCAGGCCAGTCAGGCTCCGCGCCGGTCGTGAAGAGCACGGCGTACTTAACGCCGCCAGGACTCTTCTGCGAACCTGAAATTCGGAAACCGCTTCGATTGCCCACACCCATCAAACGAGGAAGCGGTTCGTCAGCCAACGTCCCCTTCGTGCCGGATAGGTAGATCGCGTCGACGTGCAGATCGGCCGCCGCCAGGGAGTCGAATGGCACCTCGTTCGCTTTGCTTACCATGCGAGAAACAGTATCCGAACGCACCGACACGGCAGGGCGGACCATCTCATGTCGTAGGTACAGTCAGCTGTTGGGCGGAAGCCCGCATTACATGAGGCGATGACAGTCGCGGCACAGGCCTGGGGCTTGCTCACGGGCCGCTAACCGCTGGAGTTAATGTGCGTGCGCCAGTCGTCAAGTCCGCGGCACGTAGATGCTTTGCACCCTATCTGGTATTGGTCCGTCGACGACAAGTCGGTAACGCTTCTTGTTTCTACACCGACCACCTGGATAATTGCGCGCCAGACGTGCGCTCCCACCGCTAAGGGCCATTCGTGAATAGTTTGATTGTCGTCGTTCCTGCTGTGCTGTTGCTGGCGCTCACTGGCTGCGCTGGACAAGACCGCCTCCAGCCCGAAGGCGCCGACGCCAGCTCCCCGGTCGCCACTAGCGTGGCCACCGCGACTACGGCGCCATCGACCAACACATTCAGTGCACCACCGGCGGAGGAACCAGGAGCGGCGGAAACCACGGTCGTCGTGACCGAAGCCGCAGTAGATGAGGAGCCGTTCGTGTGCTGCGGTCCTTATGGGTGCCGCCGAGGAATTGGGGCACACCGTGGGCAGCTCGACGGTGATGTTCCCTCACCTCCTCGTCCACCATGAAGAGAACAAGCGCCGGATTCGCCATGCGCTCGGTGAGCGCGCCTTTCAGGCCGCCCACCGGGAAGGGCGGACGCTCGGAATTCAAGGTGCCATTGTTTATGCCCTGAGCGAGCCGCCCAGGGGCACGACGCCGCCCGCTGGTACCGCGACGAACCTGACCAAACGTGAATGGCAGGTCGCCGACCTTGTAGCCAAGGGATTGACCAACAGGGCGATCGCCGCCAGTCTCGTCATCTCGGACCGTACCGCCCAAGGCCACGTAGAACACATCCTGACCAAGCTCGGATTCACCTCACGAGCACAGATCGCGGCCTGGTTCGTTGACCAGACCCGACGCGAAGAACTCTGATCGTTCGAGCTCAATCAAGTTTGATGTGGGCGTGCAGGCTGCGGTTGAGACGGGAGCGCGAACAGGGGTGAGCGGTACAGGGGCGTCTTGGGAACGAATGGGGACGGCGCGCGATCTTGGACAGTCCGTCCAGACCTCCGGCTTCGTACTGTTTGCGCCTGTCGTGACAGTTTGTCAGGAGACCTCGAACCGTTCGGGTACGTCGACGATGCGTGCGCCGTCACGCACCTCGGGGACGGCTCGTAGTCGGATCTCCACGGTCGGTGGCGCGTCCCGGTTACGGCATCTGGTACGGCGCCGTCAGTCCTCGCGGCGGGTTGGCCGAGGCGTTTCAGAGCGCCCGGGTGATCGACCGGCACCGCGGCGACCCGTATCTGACCGGGCTGCGATTCACCCGCCAGCTGAGACTGCTCGATGTGTCCGGCATCGGGGAGGGGGCGTGGGTGACCCGGGTCGGCGGCAACCACGCCCTCGACTCCGCCGCGCACGGCCGAACCCAGCACTGGGCCCGCACCATTCACCGGGCCCATGACGATCTCGATGGGATCGCCTACCGCGGCCGGTTCGCCGGCGGTGTCTGCATCGCGATCACCGAACGCGCCGCCGACGCGTTTCCTGCGCTGCCGGCGTTGTCGCATCCCGGGTTGTCCGGGCCGATCGACAGCGCGGCCTATCAGCTGGGCTACACCATCACCTGACGCTGCGACACACGCGTGGGCGAACCGGCTGGGCACACGGCGTCCGGCGCCGGGGTCCGCGATGCTCCCGCACGTGGCGCGGCGAGTAGAGCTCACACCGCCACAACGCGAGTTCCAAGAGCAGCTCACGACGTACAGCACGATCCGTGCCGCAATCGGGGTAATCCACTCACCCACGAAGGACCGAGAAAGCGGACCGTCGGCCGTCTGAGCCGAACTATCAAGTATTTGAATCAGGTCGAGCGGAATGCGCCCACGCGGAACTATCCGACGGTCTCCGTTGTTGACGCATACAGCAGTCGCGAAGTGTCGCGGCACTCGACGAAGGAGCACAAGAGATATGCGCATCGGAATCATCGGAGCTGGTCAGATCGGTGGCACGCTGACACGCAGGCTGACTGCGCTCGGTCACGATGTGCGCGTGTCGAACTCTCGGACACCCGACACCCTCGCAGACCTCGAGGCGGAGACCGGCGCAAAGGCGGTACTGAACACCGAAGCCGCCGAGGGTGCAGACCTGGTGATCGTGAGCATCCCGCAGAAGAACGTCGTGGACCTTCCCGCCGACATCCTCGCAGGCGCAGCCAATGGTGCTCCGGTGATCGAGACCAACAACTACTACCCGCTGCAGCGAGACGGATTGATCGCCGCCATCGAAGACGGTCAGGTAGAAAGTGAATGGGTGCAAGAACACCTCGGCGTGCCGGTGTTCAAGGCATTCAACGGAATCTGGTGGAAGCACCTTCTCGAGAAGGGCCTACCGGAAGGGTCGAGCGGACGGATCGCGATCCCCGTCGCCGGCGACGACGCACTCGGCTTTGACCCTGTCGATGCGGGCACCGTCGAAGATTCCTGGCGTCAGCAGCCGGGAACCCCGGTCTACGGCAAGGATTTTGATCGGGAGGCGACGTTGAAGGCACTGGCGCAGGCAACGCCTGAGCGCACAGACGAGTGGCGTGCTGTGGCGCAGTGAGCGCTCGGTGTCGAGCGGCGGTTCCCAATAAGGAAGACGCCGCCCGGCCGGTGGGTTGGTCCTGGTGCGACGCGCGCGCCCAGGACGGCATCGGTATCGCGGCTGCGGGGCGCGGGCGCCTGGTCCGGTGTACGGCCAGCCGCTGGGCAGCGTGCGGGCGGTACTCATTTCGGTGGTTGTTGCGGGTGGCGGACCCGGATCGGGACCTGGTCGACGATTCGGTCCCGCTGGCTCCCGGGGTGGCCTGCCTGCACAACACCACATCGCGACCCGCGCTAGCCGCGATGTCCTGATTTGGCTCGTTGACGCACAACTTGTTGGACATGCACAATCGCTGAACGCCACTTCCGGTGCCGTCGCCCTCCGCAGCGCGTTCAAATACAAGGTCTGGCGCACTCGACTGCCCTTAATGCATACAGCTCCCAGGGACTCCACCAGCTCCCAGGCAAAAATCGGCCGGATACCCCTTGCATGCGTCGGAGGCTGTATCCCGGCCGCGCGGTGACGGGATACGAACCTCCGACTGAGGTGGCTTCAGAGGCGGGCTACGCAGTCAGATCGATGATGAGCTTGCCTGGTTGGCCGTGGGAGAACGAGTCCACGAAGGCAGCCGGCAGCTGCTCGAATCCGGGCAATACCGATTGCACGGCCTCCAACTGTCCGGAACTGAGGAGTTCGGCGAGCGTGGCTTCAACCTCTGCCGCACGGTCCATGTAGTCGAGCACGACGAATCCCTGTGTGAGGATACGCTTGGTGAGAAGCTGTCCGAAATTTCTTGGGCCGGATGGTCGTTCGGTCAAGTTGTAGCCGTCGATCAGGCCACACAACGCGATGTGTGCGTGGTTGTTCAGCCGGGCGATCGACGCCTCGAACATCGGGCCCCCCGAGTTCTCGAAGAGGCGGTCGATGCCGTCCGGTGTTGCCGCCTCGAGCTGGTCCTGCCAATCAGGGGCCTTGCGATCGACGACGGCGTCGGCGCCCAGTCGAGCCACCATCGAGCACTTCTCGGCGCCTCCTGCGATGCCGACAACCTGTGCGCCCGCCTGCTTCGCGAGCTGGGCTGCCACGCTTCCGACTGCGCCAGAGGCGCCGGAGATCAGAACGGTGTGCCCTGGTTCCGGCCGCAAGATGTCGCACACTCCGGCCCACGCGGTCAGGCCCGTCATCCCGAGGACGCCAAGGTAGTGCTCCAAGGGAACGACCTCGCGTGATGCGATCCGGTCCCAGTCGGTACCGGGCGAGCTGACGATCTGGTGCCGTTGCCAGCCGACGAAGCCACGAACGATGTCGCCCGCGGTGAAGTTGCTGTTGCGTGAGGCGGTCACGCGGGCCAGTCCGAAAGCGCGAACTGGCTCTCCGATTGCGACTGGCGGAAGATAACTCGGTCGGTCGTCGAGCCAGCCCCTGATGGCCGGATCGATCGAGATGAAGAGGGTCTCGAGTGCGACGTCGCCAGCCTTGAGTTCGGGCAGGGCGACGTCCTCCACGCGGAAGTCCTCCAAGCTCACGTGCCCGTGGGGGCGCTGCGCGAGGACGATCTGTTGTGATGAATTCACGGTGTGCTACTCCTTCGTCACCAACGACGGTAGAAGTCATGACAAGGCGAAACTTGGCCCTATGCGCACGGGAGTCGAAGAGCGCGCACAGCGCGCATCTCGATGCCGAATGCGATGCGCCTGAGGAAAGCAGGTGCGCGCAAACAGCCAAGACGTGATGTCCATCACTTCATAGGGTCGGTGACAAATGGGCTTCGTGCCGAAAAGCCCTCCTGGTAGATCTGGAGTCAACGCAATGAATGACACACGCGCCGACCGACCTCTTAAGATTGCGGTCACGATCGATGACTTCGTCCTGTGGGACGGCGTTCCCATGCCGGACGACACGACTCCCACCGACATCACGCGGTCTGTGGCGAAAACGTTGAACGACTACGGACTCAAGGGGACCTACGGCTTCTCTCACACATACCGGCTCGAGAACGAGCCAGAGCAAATCGAGGCCTTCGAGGCGTGGGCCGAAGCAGGCCATCACCTGGGTAACCACACTCACCAGCATGCGCCGCTGCGCTGGATGCCCGAGGCGGCATTCCGACGCGATTTTGAGACGGCCGAGAAGTACATCGGTCATCTGATCGACGCCGCACCGTCGAAGTACTTCCGGTACCCCATGGACATGTCGTCAGGATCCGAACGACGTCGAGGGGAAGTCGAGAACTACCTCGCTGATCTCGGCTACCGCACTGCCCCGATCACCAGTTGGTTCAGTGATTTCGCGTTCATCATGCCGTACTTCCGCGCGATGACCCTAGGCGACAAGGACGTGCAGAAGCAGGTACGCGACCTGCACGTGTCGACCGCTGTTGACATGCTCTACCAGCACGCGGACACCGCGCATACCCTGTTCGGTGCCGACGCGCCTCTCATCTGGCTCGTACACGGCACCACGATCTCTCGTGACACCCTCGCTCCGATCCTCGAGGCATTCCTCGAGCGTGGCGTGGAGTTCGTAGCCCTCGATGAGGCGATGAAGCATCCGGTGAACTTCGGGAAGCCGCCGTGTAATGAGAGCTTCACCAACCAGCTTCAGAGGTTCGCGCTTGCTGCGGGCTTGCCGAAACCTGAACTCGACGTCGAGCGGCTTGCCGAGATCCTGAACCTCGCGCCCATTCCCGGCCTCGACACGATGGCGACTTACGAAGAGCGCATGTTCAAGCCGTTGGCGAAGCGGGTGGGAGCTGAGTACGACTGGGATTGGTCCTGAGTCGGCAATCCACATTCACAACGTCACACCGTCATTATCTGAAAGCAGGATCATGCTCAACCTGGCCACCATGCTTGCCGACACTGCTCGACGCACTCCCGGCAGAACCGCTGTCATCGAAGGTGACCGAACCCTCACCTTCGGTGAGATCGATGCGGCTGCGAACAGTGTTGCCCGTTTTCTTCTCTCACGGGGGTTGCGCCCAGGCGACCGCGTTGCCCTGACGATCGCGAATGTTGTCGAGTTTCCGATTGTCTACTTCGGCATCCTCAAGGCCGGTGGAGCCGTCGTGCCGCTCAACACGATGCTCAAGCGGGAGGAGGTTGCCTACCACCTCCGTGACTCGGGCGCGACGGTGTACTTCTGTACCGTGCTGGGGCTCGACGACGAGGCGTGGCGCGGATTCCAGGACGTCGAGTCCTGTGAGCATCTGGTCACCCTTGGCTCCGCAGTGCTCGATGAGCCAGGCGTGGGAACTACCCTGGCTGACGCATTGGCCGAACACCCCGCGGAAGAGGTCCTGCAGGTGACCGAGGCAACGGACACAGCGGTGGTCCTGTACACGAGCGGGACGACCGGCAAGCCGAAGGGGGCGGAGCTCACCCACGCCAACATGGTCCTCAACGCCATCGGGCATAACCAACTGCTCGACGCCCGAGCCGACGACGTACACCTGGTCACTCTTCCGCTCTTCCACTCGTTCGCACAGACCGTACAGCTGAACGCCGGCTTCGCAATGGGGGCCACCCTGGTCCTGCTGCCACGATTCGACGCAGCCGAGGCCCTGGCGTTGATCACGCAGCACCGGGTGACAGTCTTCGCCGGTGTCCCGACGATGTACTGGGCTCTGCTCAACAAGGCCGCTGACGGAATAGACGTTGACCTCGCCGGTCTCCTGCGAATCGCGCTTTCCGGCGCAGCTGCCATGCCCGTCGATGTGCTGGAGCGGTTCCGGGATGTCTTCGGTGTCGGGATCCGGGAAGGCTACGGACTCTCCGAAACCAGTCCCACCGTCACGTTCAACCCGCTCGACCAACCAAACCGGTCGGGATCGATCGGCAAACCGATCTGGGGAGTAGAGGTGAAGCTCATCGACGATCACTGGAACGAGGTCCCCGCCGGTGAACCAGGAGAACTCGCCGTACGTGGATACAACGTGATGAAGGGATACCTGGGGCGGCCCGAGGCGACAAAGGAAGTGATCCGCGACGGCTGGTTCCGCACGGGCGATATCGCAACGCGAGACGAGGACGGCTACTACTCCATCGTCGATCGCGCCAAGGACTTGATCGTGCGGGGAGGCTTCAACGTCTATCCGCGCGAGCTCGAGGAGGTGATCATCGGCCATCCAGAGGTCAGCCTCGTGGCCGTCGTCGGAATCCCCGATGAGCGAATCGGTGAGGAAGTGAAAGCCTTCGTCATCCGCGAGCCCGGATCGGAGTTGAAGGAGGAAGACCTGATCGGCTGGTCACGGGAACGGTTGGCGGCTTACAAGTACCCGCGCCTGGTGGAGTTCAGGGATACCTTGCCGATGAACGCGACAGGAAAGCTACTCAAGCGGGCTCTGCGATGATCACGCCGTTGGCGTGGGCGCCGGCGCGCGCTAGCGTCGACGGTGGCACGAGTCGCAGTTTCGGCATAGCGGTGGGAGAAGGTGCTCTGACGTTGTATTCCGTCGATACGTTGCGCAGCAACGAGCACGACCAGCGCGAGCGCGGTGATTGGTGGCGCGATCAGGTCTCGTCGATCCACTGTCCGATGGCCTTCTCCCTTGCGGACGGCTACCAGGGAACCCTTCAGCATCAACATTCGGACACGTACCAGCTAGTTCGTTGGTGGGGCGAAGCGGAGGTCCTCTCCCGCACGGCAGCGGACATCCGTCGACATCCACATGGCGCCTACGAACTGCTCCTACCGGTCCGGGGCGAAGTGATCCTCGAGCAGGATCGTCGTGAAGCCACGATCACACCGGCGGTCATGGCTCTCACATCGCTGGACACCGCGACTGTTCTGCGCCATGGTGATGGCTTCTCTTCTGTTGCATTCGTGATTCCACGTGACCGGATCGAGGCGCGGGTGCCGACATTGCCGCAAGCTGGCACCGTCCTCGATGCGACATCTGGACTGGGACGCATCGTTGTCGACGTGGTCAGTAGTCTGCGCAGGGAGCGGCACGAGCTCACCGGGAGTCAGTTCGATGCGATAGCCGACCGAATCGTCGATCTCGTGGCGCTCGCCTACAACGCAGACACGGCCACCCCCTCCGTCGATGTTCAGGAAGGGTTGGTCACCGCCATCCGGCGCTTTGTTCGAGAGAATGCGCACGACCCGAACCTCACAGGAGCCGTGGCAGCGGCGCGCCTCGGCTGGTCGCTCCGGCACGTTCAGGCCCAGTTGCAGCGGATTGGGACAACACCGTCGGATCTCATCCGAGAGGAGCGTCTGGCGTTGGCGCGGTTGCGTCTGCAGGACCGTGGCTGGAGCCACCAGAGCGTGACTCAGGTGGCATACTCCTCAGGATTCGGCGACCTCAGCACCTTCAGTAATGCGTACCGGCGGGCCTTCGGTGAGCGCCCTTCCGACACACGTTCTGCGGCATCCGCAAACGACTGAATCAGCGGCCCGCGGGCCCGCTCGACGACCGGGTCTGCGCGTGTCTGCTGCGCGCGATGCAAGCGAAGTGCGCTGCCCCCCAAGAGATAACGCCAATGTGGACCTAGCGTAGATGGCATGAATAGTGCAACCACCTTAGAAGTGCGACCGGCGCCCGACACCCTCTTCTCTGTCGCCGGGCGGACCGCCGTCGTAACCGGTGGCTCACGAGGGATCGGCGCCACGATCGCCCGCGGCCTGGTACTGGGTGGTGCCCACGTTGTCATCACCAGCCGAAAGGAAGAACAGTGCCGCGCGACGGCCGAAGCCATCAATGCCGAGGCAGACGCTGCGGGAACGGCAGGACGCTGCACCCCCGTCGCCAGTGACCTGTCGTCGGCCGAAGGGGTGACCGGTCTGGTCGACTGGCTCGGCGAGCACCTGACAAGCATCGACGTCCTGGTGAACAATGCCGGGGCCACCTGGGGTGCGCCACTTGAAGAGTTTCCCCTCATCGGTTGGACGAAGGTGCTCAACACCAACCTTGTCGCTCCGTTCTACCTCATCACGGGAACGCTTCCGCTTCTTCGCAATGCGGCACGCCCCGACCGGCCCGCTCGTGTCATCAACATCGGCAGCGTGGATGCCTTGGCTACACCTAGCTGGGAGAACTACTCCTACAGTGCGAGCAAAGCCGGGCTGCACATGGTCACCCGCCATTTAGCCAAGCAACTGGCTTCCGACGGCATCACCGTCAACGCGATCGCCCCCGGACCGGTCTTGACGGACATGCTCGGACACGTCGCGGCGGATCCAGAGGTCGAGGCAGAGCTCCTCGAGCGCGTCCCGCTGGGCCGCTACGGACAAACCGACGACCTGATCGGCACGGTCCGGTTCCTGGCCTCCCGTGCCGGCTCTTACCTGACCGGCACCATCATTCCGCTCGACGGCGGGATCTCCGGCTGCGCCGGCTGAACCTTCGCCTCCACCTTCTTCCACGTACAGCAATCACCGATTCGAGGAACAACCATGCCTGAAGTTGTCATCGTCGCCCCTGCACGTTCGCCGATCGGAAGAGCCATCAAGGGCTCCATTGAAGGACATTCGGCTCGATGACCTCCCCGTCCAGATGGTCACGGCCACGTTGGCGAATCTACCCGCACTCGATCCAAGCGCCATCGACGACCTCATGCTCGGTGTCGGCGAACCCTCATCAAACTCACTGCAGACGCACGACAAGCAGTTCGGCCTCGAAACCATGTGCGTAGGCGGAGGACAGGGCATGGCACTGATCCTCGAACGCTCTCCTGACCCGAAATTACATCGATCCAATCCTTGAGAGGTACCCCATCTCGTGAACGCATCACCTCATCCCGAACACCGCCGTACCGCAATCGTCACCGGTGCTGCACGGGGAATCGGCGCCGCCGTCGCGCAGCGGCTCGCCGCAGACGGCCACGCTGTCGCCGTCCTCGACCTCAAGGAGGCCGCCGCCCAGTACGTGGTCGACACGATCACTCAGGCCGGAGGCACTGCACTTGCTGTCGGCGCAGACGTCTCCAACGGAACTGGTGTCGAGAAAGCAGTGGATAAGATCACAACGGAGCTCGGAGCGCCGGTCGTTCTGGTCAACAACGCTGGCGTCACCCGCGACAATCTTCTGTTCAAAATGTCGGCCACCGACTGGGATACCGTCCTGAACGTCCACTTGCGTGGCTCGTTCCTGATGACGAGAGAGGTTCAGGGACACATGACTCAGGCCGGTTTCGGACGGATCATCAACCTCTCGAGCGTGTCGGCGCTCGGAAACCGCGGTCAAGCGAACTACGCCGCAGCCAAAGCCGGGCTGCAAGGTTTCACCAAAACCCTGGCCCTCGAGCTCGGCAAATTCGGCGTTACCGCCAACGCCGTTGCTCCCGGTTTCATCGAGACCGAGATGACAGCCGCGACGGCAGCGCGAATGGGAATGAAATTCGACGATCTCAAGAAGCGGGCGGCCGCCGACATCCCCGTCGCCCGAGTTGGGGTCCCCGACGACATCGCACACGCGATCTCATTCCTTGCCAGTGAGGGAGCCGGATTCGTCTCCGGGCAGGTTCTCTACGTCGCCGGAGGGCCCAAAGTATGAAGACACTCAACGGAATCGATGAATTGCACGCGGTGGCGAACACCCCGATCGGCTACTCGTCATGGCACACCCTCACACAGGAGAAAATCGACGCGTTCGCTGACGCGACGGGTGACCACCAGTGGATTCACGTCGATCCCTCACGGGCTGCTGACGGACCGTTCGGTGCCACCATCGCCCACGGACATCTGCTGACTTCGATGATCCCGATGCTTGTATGGGAGGTCTACGTTGTCGACGGCGTCCGAATGGGAATCAACTACGGGTCGAACAAGGTTCGATTCCCGGCACCCGTTCCCGTCGGTTCACGGATTCGGGCTGGGGTTGAAATAGCAGACGTTGAAACCGTTCCCTCGGGCGTCCAGGTTGTCACGGCCGTCACGATCGAACGCGAGAATGCCGACAAGCCGGTTTGTATTGCTGAGATTGTCAGCATCTACTTTCCGAATTAACGTCGCAACTTTGCGAAATCCCCACCGGATAGATTGCACGATGACAAGTGATCGAAGGGGGCTGCACTGGCTCAGCGGGTCCGCTTGCGGCGACCACGTCGCGGCGGAAACTCTTCGGGGAACGGCTTCGGGATCGCGAAAGACTTCGGGATTTCCGAGGCGACCCTGCACAACTGGGTCAAAATGGGTCTCGGTGACGAGGGAAGTGGGGAGTGAGGCTCCGGTGAAGACGTCGCCGAAGGAGATTCGTGAGTGGGCGATCAGCGAGGGTCACGAGGTGTTGTCCCGCGGCGGATTTCGGCCGAGCTCGAGCGAGCCTTCCGTGATGCTCAGGTAGCGACGCCGGTCGCGTGAGTCGCAACATTGCCCTGTTCCAAAGTGTGGCCATCCTGCCAGGGAGGCTATGAGCCTGCGGGACGATGATCTTCGGCGCCGTGCGGTGGCGGTTGTCCGCTTCGCTCGGCGTGAACTCTGAGGGGGAATCGACGGTTCGCCCACAAATTGAGCTGTGGTGGTGCGGTGTGGGTAGCCTGCTCCCATGTCGCAGCCTCCGCCTTTCAGTCCTACGGTCACGCTGCTCACGGTGAGCCGGGTGTGGGAGGCGGCATTCACCGACGGTTTGAAGCCGCTCGGGTTGACTACCCGCAAGTACGGGCTGTTGGGGCACATCCGCGGGACGCCGGGCATCTCGTTCAGTGAGCTCGCTCGGCGTTCCCGCATCACCGTGCAGAGCGCTCACACGGCGGTCGCGGCGTTCGTCGAGTCCGGGTTGGTCGACGACTCGACCGCGCACGCCGGGGCCGCCTCGACCCTGCGGATCACGGCGGAGGGCGAATCACTGCTGGCTCGCGCGGCCGAGGTAGTGGCCCGTCTCGATGACGAGTTCGCCGCGCAGCATCCCGAGCTGACCGAGGCGCTGCGGGCGCACATGGTGCGGGTGATGTCGGCGACTGACTGACACCTCACCCGCCAACCTTCAGTTAGGCTGAAGGTCATGGAATCGTTGTTGCTCTCCCTCCACGTCGTGGCGGGCATCCTCTTCGTGGGCCCGGTCGCGGTGGCCACCAGCCTGTTCCCCCGGCACGCGCCGGTGACCGCCACAGTGGGCGGTGCGCAGCAGATCGAGCGGAACATCAACACCGCCCGGGTGCTGCACCGGATCACCCGTATCTACGGCGTCCTGGCGATCGCGGTCCCGGTCGTCGGCCTTCTCCTCGCCACCGTGCAAGGCCGCACGAGCGAGGTCTGGGTCGTGGTCGCGATGGTGCTCACCGCGATCGTCGGTGGACTGCT
Organism: Rhodococcus sp. LB1; assembly: GCF_001583455.1. NCBI lineage: Bacteria > Bacillati > Actinomycetota > Actinomycetes > Mycobacteriales > Nocardiaceae > Rhodococcus > Rhodococcus sp. LB1. The sequence goes on from NZ_LTCZ01000012.1 coordinate 44,309, forward strand.
CGCCCTGCAAATCGCCCCGCTCCAACAACAGGCGCTCACCACACCCGACGACGGAACCCAACTCCGGCGCCTCGGCATGGTGACCGGCCTGTTCAACCTGCTGTGGGTGGTCGTCGTCGTGCTGATGATCGTGCGACCCGGATCGAGCTACGTATGACCGGGTTGCTGCGGACGCTGGCCGTGCTCTCGGCACTCGAGACCGTCAGCGTCCTGGCGTTGCTGGCCAACCTCGGCACCGTGCACGACGCCGCGGTCGCCGGTGTCCTCGGCCCGATCCACGGTGCGCTCTACCTGTCCGTCGCCGTCACGGCACTGCTCGGTCGCGGCCTGACGACCTGGACCCGCATTGGTGCGCTCGTGCCCGTGCTCAGCGGCCCTCTCACGATGGTCAACCTGCGGCAGGAGGCGCGCAGCGCATGAGTCTCAGACATTATCTGCGCCGACCGCCGGCGATCAGCGCCGCGGAGGCGGTCCGCCTCGTCGAACACGGTGCCCTCGTTGTCGATGTCCGCCGCCAGTTCGAGTGGAACCGGGTACACATCCCCGGCGCCGTGCACGCGCCACTCGAGGAACTATTCGACCGCTGCCTGGAGTTCCCCGACGACCGTCTGCTCATCACCTTCTGTACCGGCGAAATTCGCTCGGCCGGGGCTGCGAACCTGCTGGTGGAGAACGGCTTCGATGCGGTGAACATGAGCGGTGGCCTCGTCCACTGGCGCGGTGCGGGAGGGTCACTGACCGCCCGGTGAGAGGGTGGCACTCTCCCCGCGATCCCGTCCCTTGCGACACTGGTCGAGCTGGCACCCGGCCTGGGCGGATCGTCTAAGGGTGTGCGCCGCCCGCCCGATACTTGGTGTCATTCGCTCGATATGCAATGGGTGTCGACTGGAGTGACGCCATGTCCCGCAAGGGCAGAGTGGTGGTCCGCGCGCGTTGTCGGCGTTCTTCTCGGCGCCACGCGGAGGCATAGTTCTACTCGCACTCCGCTGGGGTGGGATGCTAAGACCGTGAGCGAGCGAAACGTAGCCGACGTCGAGCGTGAGCTCGCCATGCTCGCCTACGTCCGCGACCGCCTCCGGGTCTCGGAGGGGCACAGACTTACGGATCCCGACCACCGCCGTAGACCGGGTTCTCGATGAGCTCAACAGTCTCGAACGGGCGCCGCGGAAGCGGAACTGACCCCCGCCGGTGCGGACCGGTGGCGGGGCCTCGCATCTGAGGTGGCCGGCCGCGCACGGGTTGTAGCGGCCTCTATGAGGTGGATCTACGCATATACCCCGCCGATGACCCACGACAGCGCTCGCGTTCCGGCCTTCTCGTTGCCGTCCACCGGTTTTTCGGGTCGGCCGCAGGGCAGGAGTGGTGCAATGAAGGTGTGTGACGAGGTGAGTGAGCGATGAAGCAGGTCCTGAAGGCGGTGCTGGTGTGCCTGGTGGTCGGCGCCGCGGTGCTGGTGGTGTGGGCGGTCGCGTCGCGACCGCACCCGCCCGAGCCGCCGCGCCCGCTGCCCGAAACCGCGGTCATGGTCCACGGCCGGCCGACGACGTGCAGTGAACTCTTCGGGCAGCCCTGTGATTTCGGGTTGCAGTCCGCCTTCAACCGGTGGGGGCCAGGCCTCGCTCCGTTCGTCGATTCCGGGGTCCTGGGCCCGTACGCCGAGCGGATCGGGTTCGTGGCGTCGGCGAAGCTGAGTCTGGACGCCTGCGCACTCTCGCACACCACCGGAAAGACGGTTCTCGAATTCATCGAGCAGGCGAAACGGCAACACCCGGACGCCGGCAGCCCCGAACTGTTTTCATTCTGGAACCGGACCCGGCAAACCCTGTGCCCCCTGTGACCCGCACCGTCGAACACGGCACGACGTCGACGATGTTGACGCCGCATCACTTGTCGTAGGCGATACCGTCCTTGTCCCGGTCGAGTTTCGTCGAGTAGCCGGGCTCGCCTTGGTAGATCGGCGCCGCACCGGCTGCTTTTGCCTCGGCGCAGGACGCGAAGCTGAACCGTGTCGTCGAAGTCGTCGGCGAACACCGGTCGTCCCCTTGGACTGCGGAAGTATGTCGGGTTGCGTACAATTTTTTGTACGTAGTAACTGGAGGTGTGCTCATGCGAACCATGACCTACTCGGAGTCTCGCGCGCGGTACGCCGAGGTCCTCAACGCCGTCGTCGATGACCGGGAAGAAATCGTCATCACGCGGGCGGGTCACGAGCCGGTGGTGATGGTTTCGCTCGACGACTATGAGTCGTTGAAGGAAACGGCATACTTGCTCAGGAGTCCGGAGAACGCCCGCCGGCTGTTGGGGTCGATCGATCGGTTGGAGTCCGGCGGGGGAACTGTCCGGGATCTGGCTGAATGAAACTTGTCTGGGACGAGTCTGCGTGGGAGGACTACGTCTGGTGGCAGGCGCAGGATCGGAAGATCGTCAAGCGGATCGACACACTACTCAAGGATGTCGAACGCAACGGGAACGACGGAATCGGCAAGCCCGAGCCCCTCAAGCACGGTTTTCAGGGCTACTGGTCCCGGCGTATCACCGATGAGCACCGGCTGGTTTATAAAATTGTCGATGATCAGATCCGCATTGCTGCCTGCCGTTACCGCTACGGACACTGATCGCGCTCACCACGGCGGCTGGGCTTGTCGACAACGACTGCGGAATGGTTCTAGTCCGCTGGGCATGGCGCTCCGACTGTCCGCGTGTCGGGAGGGCTCGCAGTAGGCAGGATTGGTGGTTGAGGTGTGGCCGACCCGCCGAGTTGGGGGACGTCTTGGTGGCTGGGCTGGACGCCCTGACCGACCGCGGCCTGCTGACCGGTAGAACCGATCGGCAGCGTCTGCTGACGATCGGCTTCGACGACCTTCGGGGAATCCTGCACCACGCGAATCGCTGCACGGGCCATCACCTCAGCCGACGAAACGGCCTCCCCGTACCGACGCTCTCGCTGCAGCCAGCTGATGCGCATGGACGGCGTGTTTCGGCCGGCGAGGGGCAGGGTGCCCTTGACGGTCGTTTCCACGATTCTGCCGATCACGGTCACCGCGACGCCCCGGAGGAGCAATGTGCCACCGGCCGAGGAGGAACCGGCGACGAGCCACGCCCTCGAACCCGGCGACGCTCCACTCGCGGGTCCACTTCGCCCAATCCGATGCCGAGTGCTCGCCGGCCAGGATGAGCCCGGCGCCGCATAGAAATAGAATGGTGTGATACGAACGCCTTCGCTGGATCGGGCGAGGTGGTCCGCGGCGGGGCTGCTCGTGAGCCGACCCGTGGGAGGTGGCCATGCAACCGTCCGACCGGATGCGGGCGCTGCCGCGGCGGGCCCGGGTCATGATCATGGTGACGATGGCGCTCATTGCGTTGCTGGTGATCGGGCCGCGTCTGGTCGTGGGGTATACCGATTGGCTGTGGTTCGGTGAGGTTGGTTACCGTCGCGTGTGGGGGACGGTCCTGGTCACCCGCCTGATCCTGTTCACGGCGGTGACGCTGCTGGTGGGTGCGGTGATCTTCGCGGCCGTGGTGTGGGCGTACCGGTCCCGCCCACTGTTCGCGGCCTCGGGCGCGAGCACGGCGAAGGATCCGGTCGAGCGGTACCGGGAGGTGGTGTCGCGCCGTCCGCGGTCGTTCACGGTGGGGATCGCATTGCTGCTGGCGCTGCCGTTCGGGCTGCACGCGCAGGCGAGTTGGGAGACGGTGCAACTGTTCTTGCACGGCGGCGCGTTTGGCACCGTGGACGCAGAGTTCGGGTACGACATCGGCTTCTACGTCTTCGATCTGCCGTTCTACCGGCTGATCCTGGCGTGGCTGTTCATCGCGGTG